>NZ_JBXWOP010000003.1:0-293629 GCF_059610965.1 Ruegeria sp. CDSB136 | reverse complement strand
GGGCGGAAAAACGCTTGATCAGGTGGCGCAGTCAGGCGACCTTAACGTCAGAACCCAGGCCACTTGGGGAATGTCGGCTCAGAAGAACAAAGGAGGTTTCTGCTAATGAAAGTGTCGTCTATTGGTCTTGTGGCTGCCTTTACAGTCGCTCTGACAACTGGTTTTGCGGATGCAAAAGATAACAAAGGCAAAGCAAAAGGTGCGGACAAATCCAAAGTCGAAAAGGCGATAAAATCCAATAATGGCGTCGCTGTTCCGCCCGGGCAGGTAAAGCGTTACACGCGAGGCCAAAAACTACCGAAAGATCTGCAATTCGACTACTTGGATGACCTTGATGGCTGGAAGTTGAAACCGTTACCTCCCGGTCAGAGATACGTCCGCGTGGATGACGAAATTTTGTCGATCTCGGACGACACACAAACCGTCATTGAGGCTGTGGGAATTGTCAGCGATTTGGTGAATTGAGCGATCAACCAACCAGTGAGCGAATTGCAGCCGAAAAAACCGTGGCACCAACCGGGATCAGCGCATCCGGGAAATCGTAGTCGGGATTGTGCAGTTGCGGGTGATCGGCCCCTGCCCCAAGCCAGAACATCGCCGTTTTCGCCGCTTTGCCGAACTGCCCAAAATCCTCAGAAAATTTCTGCGGCTCGGAAGTAATCTGATAGGCCACATTCCGAGACGCGCAGGCGTCGGAAAGGATTTTGACCGCCTCGGTGTCGTTCGTGCACGCCTCGAAGATGTCATCATAGGTGATTTCGACCTGCAGCCCTGCTTTGTTTGCCGCTCGTCCGACCAGCGTCTCGGCCTCTTCGACCAGATTTTTCATCCGCCCATCCGAAACGGTTCTTAAGGTCACCCAGATTTCCGCCTGCCCAGGAGCGACGCCAAAAGTCTGCTCGCCCAAGCTGGCATGCGTCACGGTTGTCAGGGCAAAATCATCTGTCAGCGGACCGCCTGTCCCCAACCCGGCCAGTTCCGGCAACAACCAAGCAAGCGCACCGATCGGCGAAATCCCGTCCTCGGGCGCGGCGGCATGTGAGGTTTTTCCCGTCAGAACCACCCGCATACCGCGCGAGGCGCAGTTCGCCGCGCGCTGGCAGATTTCGACATGACCCAGGTCAAGCCCGGGCAGATTGTGCAGCGAAAACACATAATCCGGGGAAAATTCAGAAAACCTGGAATCGGCCCGATAAGCGCCGGCACCTTTTCCCGTCTCTTCCGCGGGTTGAAAGATCAGAACCACACGACCGGATTTTGGCGGGTTATCTCTGAGGTCTTGGGCCACGCCCAGCACCATTGCCATATGGCCGTCATGCCCGCACAAATGACCTTTGCCCGCGACCCGCGAAACGTAAGGCGCGCTCGAAAGCTCCTGAATAGGAAGCCCGTCTAGTTCGCACCTGATTGCAACACAGGGCCCCGGATGGCCGCTGTCATATACTGCTGCTACGCCATGGCCGCCGATATCAGTCAGAACACGACCCGCACCAAGAGACCGCAGCAGGTCGGCAACCCGAGCGGCCGTTTTTTGTTCCTCACCGGACAGTTCCGGAAATTGATGCAATTCGTGTCGCAGCGCGGTCAGACGCGACAGGGTTTCAGGTTTCACCCTTGCTCCAGCTTCTTTTGGCGCGCGGCGCGCAGCTGTGCGAAGTCATCCCCAGCGTGGTACGAAGACCGCGTCAGCGGAGTGGCCGAAACCATCAGGAACCCTTTGCCATAAGCCGCCTTTTCGTATGAAGCGAATTCTTCGGGCGTGACAAACCGATCCACACCATGGTGTTTGGGCGTGGGTTGCAGGTATTGACCGATGGTCAGAAAGTCGATGTCGGCAGCACGCATGTCATCCATGACCTGCCGTACTTGCTGCTCGTCCTCCCCCAACCCGACCATGATGCCCGATTTGGTGAAGATCGAGGGATCCAGTTCCTTGACCCGTTGCAACAGACGCAATGAATGGAAGTACCGGGCACCAGGGCGCACTTCGGGATAAAGACCCGGGACCGTTTCCAGATTGTGGTTGAATACATCTGGCTTGGCCTCGACAACAACTTCCAGAACTCCCGGATCACACTTCAGAAAATCTGGTGTCAGAATCTCGATCGTCGTTTTGGGCGAACGATGGCGCACAGCCCGAATGGTCTGGGCGAAGTGATCCGCCCCGCCATCTTCAAGATCATCACGATCGACCGAGGTGATGACAACGTGGTTCAGTCCCAACTTCTCGACTGCATGTGCAACGCGCCCCGGTTCGAACACATCCAGAGTGTCCGGCCGTCCGGTTGCGATGTTGCAGAAGGTGCATCCGCGCGTGCAGATGTCACCCATGATCATCATGGTGGCGTGGCCCTGGCTCCAGCATTCGCCGACATTGGGACAACCGGCTTCTTCACACACCGTGACAAGGTTGTTGTCCCGCATGATCCGCCTGGTGTCGGCGTATCCTTTGCCACCCGGCGCCTTCACCCGAATCCACCTTGGCTTTTTCGGCTGAGCGTTGTCGGGGCGATGCGCTTTTTCAGGGTGGCGTTGTTCGGGAATCTTCAGATCACGCACGGCTCGGTATCCTGACTTTGGGTCAATTTTCTTTCCCTAACATAGTCCGCATGGCCGATCTACACCACAGGTGCATAGCCGCCATGCTGCCGATTGATGCAGGCGCAGCATCCTCTAATCGGATTTATGTTAAAACTTTCAATTCCAGTGGCTTCCGATGGCATCCGCCAACCGTGCAAATGCAGAATAACGGTCATTGATTGCGATTTAGAACTGTTTTAGATCACCCCTCAATCAGACTTGAATCACAGGAATACGACTATGAAAACCGGTGCAAAACTCCCTGACGTGACCTTCCACACCCGCATTCGCGACGAAGCCGTCGAGGGGCCAAACCCGTTCCGCTGGGAAGACAAAACCACGGCTGACTATTTTGCCGGCAAGCGCGTCATCCTGTTTTCGCTTCCGGGCGCATTTACGCCCACATGCTCGACCTACCAATTGCCTGGATTCGAAAACGGCCATGCCGACTTCGCCGCCCAAGGTATCGACGAGATTTACTGCATGTCTGTCAATGACAGCTTTGTCATGAATAAATGGGCACAGGATCAGGGCCTGAAAAACGTCAAGATCATCCCGGACGGTTCGGGTGAGTTCACGCGCAAAATGGGAATGCTGGTCGACAAGGACAATCTGGGCTTTGGCATGCGTTCGTGGCGCTATGCAGCCATTGTCAATAACGGTGTGGTCGAAGCGTGGTTCGAAGAGCCCGGCCTGATGGATAACTGCCCCGAGGACCCCTATGGCGTTTCGTCGCCCGAGACCCTGATGGCGCATCTGAGCGAAGCGAAAGAGCCAGCACTGGCCTAAGTCCGAAAGTTGAGAAGGCCCGCCCAAGTCGGGCCTTTTTCTTATTCGCGGGTCGCGGTCACGATCTCTTCGCCGACCTGTCTGATTACACCGGCCAGTTTGTCGAACCAGTCCTCTCCGGTTGTGGATTTTCGACGTACCAATCCCACGGTCCGTGCCGGTTGTGGTGCCCCGAACCGCATGAGTTGTAACCCCGGCACGGCCTCGGTTTCAGAACGGGCGGCCAGTTCGGGCATCAAAGTCAGGCCAAATCCCTCGGCCACCAGTCGCGACAGGGTCGCCAGAGAAGACGCGCCCATATTGATCAAACCGCTGCTTCTGTCCTGCCCACACACGTCCAACGCCTGATCCGTCAGACAATGGCCGTCTTCCAACAGCATCAGTTGCGCAGTCTGCAGATCGACAGGTCGCAGGGTTTCCGGATTATCCGCCAGTCTCTGTACGCGGGCCGCGCTGCCTGCCAGCAGAAACCTGTCCTCGAACATGGGCAGTTCAAACAATTCGCTACCGCCCGACGGAAGCGCCATCAGCCCAGCGTCAATTTCACCGCCCCGCAACATGTTCAGCAAGCGTTCGGTTCGGGCTTCGCGAATCTGAACGCGCAACGACACGTCTGCTGATCTCAGACCAGCCAGAACTCCGGGCAACAGATACGGTGCAATAGTCGGAATGATGCCGATCGACAGGGACCGGTGCCCGCCCGAGTGATCCCTTGCAAACTGATCCAGCCTGTCCGCAGCGCCAAGCACCTGGCGGGCGTGTTCAAGAACGTCCCGACCCAGCGGGGTCAGCAGGATGTCCCGGGCCTGACGTTCGAACAATGTACCGCCCAGTGTTTCCTCGAGCGTTTTGATCTGCACGGACAAAGCCGGCTGCGACACATGACAAATTTGTGCCGCACGCCCAAAGTTCCGCTGTTCTGCAACAGCCCTGAAATACTGCAACTGCCGGAGGGTGAAGTTCATAATCATTGATTATCACTTACCCCAACCAACGCAAGACTCTCATATCGCGTAGACTGCCGATCATCCGATCATGCGATTAACCCCAACCTGCGTTTCATAGTGGCGTTTGAGACGTTGCAGCGCGATGCGCAGCACGATCTTTCCTGACCGGGCAGACCATCCCATACGTTTTTCGGCCAATTCCAACCCTTCAAGGTAACAACAGCACCGCAACGCCACATCGCTCAAGCCCGGCCCCAGGTCCGACAGTGCCCGCGCGACGCGATCTCGTGCATCCGACGATCCGTTTCCAACTTGGGGGCTGTTTCCGAAAGAACCACGTCCACCGCCTGTCAGATACAGGTCCCAGTTCTGCGCCACTTTTGGTCCGATCTGGGCAAGTTCGAAGTCCTCGCGCAGACGCTCACCTGCGGCGACCAGTGTTTCGTCCAGGAAAAGCTTGCCGTCCCGATCGCGCCTGCGAGCCAGCGCGATTAACGGGCTTTCAGTGGCGCTATACCGGATTCGCCGGGCGCGCTCGGGCTGGAATGCAGTCGTGTTGCCCGAAGCCGAGTGCGCCTGAAACGACGCCTGCGCTTCGGCCATGCCAAGATCATTCCCGGCGCGGGCCTTGTTTTCCGCTTGGGCAATCAGACGGGTCAGAGCCGCCCGTCCCTGTGCCGTAATACGGTACCGTGAAATCCGACCCGGGTTGTCGCAGTTGATCCAGTCCTTCAGCGCAAGCGCCTGGGCGATCCGGCAATCAACTACTGCGGTCCGGGTGGCAGCGCTGTTGCCGGTATCGCGGACAACGACGGCCTTGTCCATTTCTTCGGCGACCGCCAGTACCGCTCCGGTTTCGCAAAGCCTGCGCAAAACCCTGAGAGCTTCGCGGGTGAACTCCTCATCCCGGGCGGCGGCCAACCCCTCGGGCGTTCCGTCTGAAACATCGGAACTGTAACCAGGGCTAACTTTGGCTTCAGAAAAATGTGTCTCGGCCAGAGACTGAAGCGCTGCGTCCACAAGGGGGTCATCCCGGCGCGTCTCGATCCGTCTGATCTGCCTTAGAATCGTCGAAGCATGGCACCCTGCTGTTCGCGCAATTTCTCGGATCGACCGGCCGGTTTCCGTGTGATCCAGATAACGTTACGCGCCTTCCGGCACCCATGCCGGAACAGTGAAAGCCATGTTGTTTTCCATAGTCATTTGTCCTCGCCGACAAGAAATTCTGTCTAAGATCACCCTCGGAATATGAGTTAACCAATTCTAACTAGGGTTTCTTTCGTTACTCGTTCGTTAACCCCTGAAGGCGAAAACCAGATTTGATTCAAATCTGATAAACACTCATGAAAGCAACGTGCGGCGCGAATATCAAAAAAGATTCTACTCGCTTAGGTTGTGACACAATCAGCCTCCCAAAATAAATGTTACGGAGCCCGAGAATGCAGGACCTGATGACAATGATCGCGACGCTACGCCGCCCGCGCCTGTTGACTCGCGCGGCCAACTTCGGGGCGCAGGAGTACAACCGTGACCGGCATCTCCAACGTATTCTGGGATACGGATCACTACCCGGAACCGGTGCGGCCCTTTTGCGATTGATGGATATGGAGAAGGAAATAGAGGCGCAACGACAGAGCTAAGACGCCGCCTATTCACTGGTACGGCATCTGGATCTGCTGATTGCGATTTCAGGCGAGGCGCAGCTGTATCAGGCCAGCCGCGCCGCGCAGTTTCAGTAATCTATCAGGTGAAGGCGTCCGGCATCGAGGCTTTCTTTTCCGCCACATAAGCATTCAGCGCTTCGTTGATTGCCGGGTCGAGTTGCGGCTGCTGGTAATTGGCCAGCAGGTGCTCGACCCGAGCCGAGGCCAGTTGCCTCGTGTCGCGCCCACCTTCGTCTTCCCAGGTCTCGTAGGGCTTGTAATCCAGCAGGTCAGACTTCCAGAACGCTTCTTTGAAGTTCGCCTGTGTGTGGGCACAGCCCAGATAGTGACCGCCGGGTCCAACTTCACGGATGGCTTCCATGGCTTGCGCGTTTTCGTCATAGGCAACGCCTTTGGCCAGGTGGTGAAGAACACCCAACTGGTCAGCGTCCATGACGAATTTTTCAAAGTCGGCAACCAGACCGCCTTCGAGCCAGCCACAGGAATGCAGCATGAAGTTCACACCGGCCATCAGCCCCATGTTCAGCGAATTCGACGTCTCATAAGCCGCCTGCGCATCCGGCAGTTTCGAGCCGCAGAATGAGCCGGCCGAGCGGTAGGGCAAGTTAAGCCGCCGCGCCAGCTGACCGGCACCATAGGTGATATGCGCGGCCTCCGGCGTACCAAAGGTTGGTGCACCCGAGTTCATGTCGATCGAAGTAACAAACGCGCCGAAGATCGCAGGTGCACCCGGGCGGATGATCTGGCTGTAGGCAACACCCGCCAGAACCTCGGCCAGAACCTGAGTCAGTGTGCCGGCTACCGAAACAGGCGCCATCGCGCCGCCTACGATGAAGGGCGAGATGATGCAGGCCTGGTTGTTTTTCGCGTAAACTTCAAGCGACCCCATCATCACATCGTCAAAGGTCATCGGCGAGTTGATGTTGGTCAGCGAGGTCATGACCGTGTTTTCCTGAACGAACTCTTTGCCGAACAGAATTTCACACATTTCTACCGAATCCTGCGCGCGGCTGGGATCAGTGACCGATCCCATGAACGGCTTGTCCGACAGGGTCATGTGCGCCATCAGCATATCCAGATGGCGTTTGTTGACCGGAATGTCGGTCGGCTCGCACACGGTGCCGCCCGAATGGTGCAGCCACTTGGACATATAGGCCAGCTTCACGAACTTGTTGAAGTCATCCATGGTCGCGTAGCGGCGGCCGCCCTGCGCGTCGCGCACAAACGGCGGGCCATAGACCGGGGCCAGAACCATATTTCGGCCGCCGATGACAACCGATTTTCCCGGGTCGCGCGCGTGTTGCGTGAACTGGCTGGGCGCGGTCTTGATCAGTTGGCGGGCCAGTCCGCGCGGGATGCGCACACGCTCGCCATCCACATCCGCACCGGCCTCTTTCCAGCGTTCCAGAGCGGCGGGATTGTCGACGAAGTTAACGCCGACCTCTTCCAGAATGGTCTCGGCGTTGGTCTCGATGATTTCCAACGCTTCTTCGTTGAGAATCTCGAAGTTGGGAATATTGCGCTCAATGTACTTGGCGGTTTCGATCCGAACCGCAGTGCGCTCTGCCCGGCGGGCGGCTCCGCCCCCACCGCGACTCCGGCGACGTGCTGATGCTTCAGCCATTTGCTTTCCCCATACTCAGGTAATTTCAGATTGTGTTCCTATTTATCGTGACAACTGTTCGGAACATTGGAAGATAACGGCCATTGGAACATAAAAGCGACATAGTTTGTGCCCCGGATCAACGTCAGCTTTCGGTAAATCGAACCGCTCGAAAGGAATTATGAGATAGAGATGAAGAGGCCAAAGTGCGCGTTTCACCCCCGCGATTTTAGAATCCCTGCCTCGCACGCCTGCCAAAGCTGATAGACCAGCAGCGTCAGCCCAAGGTGGCAAGCATCCCCCGTCATCATCGCAACCTGCACTTCCGACCTGATCTGCACGACGACGATGACCTTACACTTGCGAAATTCCCGTGCTTGGCCTATGGCGCGGACATGAGTGATACATCCCATGACCGCCTTCTGATCATCGACTTTGGCAGCCAGGTTACGCAGCTGATCGCTCGTCGCCTGCGCGAACTGAATGTCTATTGCGAAATTCACCCCTATCAGAATGTCACGATGGAGTTTGTTCGGGAAATGGCCCCCCGGGCCGTAATCTTCTCGGGCGGTCCTGACAGTGTGACGCGGGAAGGTTCTCCGCGCGCGCCGCAAGAGATCTTTGACTACGGTGTTCCGATCCTCGGCATCTGTTATGGCCAACAGGTGATGATGCACCAACTGGGCGGCAAAGTCGAAAGCGGGCACGGCACAGCGGAATTCGGACGCGCCTTTGTCACGCCCAAAGGGCAGTTGGATATCCTGAATGGATGGTTTGCCGACGGTGACGAGCAGGTCTGGATGAGTCATGGAGACCATGTCAGCAAAATCGCCCCCGGCTTTGAGGTGTTCGGCACCTCGCCCAACGCGCCATTTGCGATTACTGCCGACACCGATCGCCATTTCTATGCTGTGCAGTTCCACCCCGAGGTGCACCACACGCCCAAGGGCGCAAAGCTGTACGAGAATTTCGTGAAACTGGCAGGTTTCAGCGGTGACTGGACCATGGGCGCCTACCGCGAGCAAATGATCGAAAAGATTCGCGAGCAGGTTGGCGACAAGAAGGTCATCTGCGGCCTGTCCGGCGGTGTAGACAGCTCTGTAGCCGCAATCCTGATTCACGAAGCGATCGGCGATCAGCTGACCTGCGTCTTTGTCGATCACGGTCTGCTGCGCAAAAACGAGGCTCAAGAAGTCGTCGGCATGTTCCGAGACAACTACAACATCCAACTGATTCATGCGGATGAGAGCCCGTTGTTCCTGGGTGAACTCGAAGGCCAGAGCGATCCGGAAACCAAACGCAAGATCATCGGCAAGCTGTTCATCGATGTGTTCCAGAAACACGCCGACACCATTGATGGGGCCGAGTTTCTGGCTCAGGGGACGCTGTATCCCGACGTAATTGAATCGGTGTCATTCTCGGGCGGCCCGTCAGTGACCATCAAATCGCACCACAATGTGGGCGGGTTGCCAGAAAAGATGGGCCTGAAGCTGGTCGAACCCCTGCGCGAACTGTTCAAGGACGAGGTCCGCGCGCTGGGCAGGGAACTGGGCCTGCCGCAGAGTTTCATCGGTCGCCACCCCTTCCCCGGCCCCGGCCTGGCGATTCGGTGCCCCGGCGAAATCACCCGCGAAAAGCTGGCGATTCTGCGCGAAGCCGACGCAGTTTACATCGACCAGATTCGCAAACACGGGCTGTATGACGACATCTGGCAGGCATTTGTGGCCATTCTTCCCGTTCGCACGGTCGGTGTGATGGGCGACGGACGCACCTACGACTATGCCTGTGCGCTTCGTGCCGTAACGTCAGTGGATGGAATGACAGCGGATTATTATCCGTTCAGCCATGAATTCCTTGGCGAAACGGCCACTCGGATCATAAACGAAGTCAAAGGCATCAACCGCTGCACTTATGACATTACATCCAAACCGCCGGGTACAATCGAATGGGAATGACAAAAAGCCGGGTCCACCCCGGCTTTTCTGTTTATTTCCCTTGGAATTTTTTGTTCCTTTTCAAGCGCATGATCCACTAACATCATGGACTTGACGTGAACGGGACCAAAACTCAGACGGGCAAAGCTGCCCTATGGATGACGGGTGCGATTGCATCCTTTTCGTCAATGGCCGTCGCCGGGCGCGAACTGAGCCTGTTTCACGACACCTTCGAAATCATGATGTATCGCAGCATCGTAGGCTTTGCGATCGTTGCAACCGTACTGACCCTGACAGCCAATTGGCATCAGGTTACAGCCCAACGACTTGGGCTTCACGCCCTGCGAAATACGCTGCATTTCACGGGTCAGAATCTGTGGTTCTACGCGGTTGGTGTTATTCCGCTGGCGCAGGTCTTTGCTCTGGAATTCACCCAGCCGATCTGGGTTATCCTGCTTTCCCCACTGCTGCTGCGCGAGCGTCTGACCGCGTTGAAAATGCTGTCCGCTTTGATAGGATTTGCCGGAATCCTGCTTGTCACGCGCCCCGGTGCCGCCCCGCTTAGCCCGGGTCTTATTATGGCCGCCGCGTCTGCTGTTTTCTTTGCGTTTACAACGATTACAACCAAGAAACTCACACAGACCGCACAGATCGGCTGCATTGTTTTCTGGCTCACCGCGATGCAAGGCGTACTGGGTTTTGCTGCCGCTGGTCTTGATGGCGAGATCGGGCTGCCAAGCGTACAGACCGCGCCCTATTTGGTGCTGGTCGGCATAGCCGGCTTGCTGGCGCATTTCTGCATCACCAACGCGCTGGCGATTGCACCTGCCACCGTGGTCATCCCGTTTGACTTTGCCAGGCTGCCGACCATCGCCATCGTCGGCATGGTCCTCTACTCCGAACCTTTGGATCAATGGACGCTTGTGGGGGCGGCTGTTATTTTTTCTGGGATATTTCTGAATGTCTGGTCCGAGAATCGTAACAGTTTGGCAACAGTCAGTCAGGATAGTCGCAGCCAGTAACGCACCGTCACCGATTGACGTTAAAACAAACGAAAAGCGAGTATCCGCAAATCTTACTACCGGGGCTCGCTCTGCCATTCACTCAACCCAAGCAGAGCGACTGTTATGAGGCAAACAGGGAGGAATACATGAAGAGAGCGCTACTACAGGCGTGCATGATATGTGCCGGTGCATCAGCCGCGCAGGCTGGGGGGCTGGACCGAAGCGGACAGGGTATCAACCTTATTTTCGAAAAAGGTACGGTTGCCCAATTCCGTTTGGGGTATACCGACCCAAGCGTCAGCGGCACCATGCCCAGTTTGAATCCTGCCACCCTTGGCCAGCCTGTTGATTCAGGCGATGTTGCCAACAGTTTCTTCACACCCCACCTCGGCTTCAAAACGTCACTGACCGACAAGCTTGATTTTGCGGTCATGTACGATCAGCCGTTCGGGGCGGACATTTCATACGCAAGCAATTACCCGTTGTCATTGAACCCAATTCCGGGCGGCCGTTCCGGTGTTCTGGAAGCAACGGCTGATACCGACGCCATCACGGCGCTGTTGCGCTACAAGTTCGACGGTGGCTTCAGCGCCATCGGTGGTATTCGCGCTCAACGTGTTGAGGCGTCCGTTACCGTTCCGCTCGCCGCCGGATATGAAGTCGACACCGATGCCGATATCGCGTTTGGCTACGTGGTTGGCGTGGCGTGGGAGAAGCCCGAGATCGCGGCGCGCGTAGCACTGACCTACAACTCGAAGATCAGCCATGACTGGTCGCAGACAGAATCGCTGAACCCACCGCCATTTCCCCCGATAACACCGGGAACCGTGGCAACATTCGACACGTCGAGCGAGATTGAAACACCGCAGTCCGTAAACCTGGACTTCCAGACCGGTGTGGCGCCTAAGACCCTTCTGTTTGGCTCGATTCGCTGGGTCGACTGGCCACAGCTGGTATATAACCCGCCAAACTATCCGCCGACCTCGAACCTGGTCGATTACGACGAAGCCACGTTCACCTACTCTCTTGGTCTGGGATATCAGTTCTCGGAAGAATTCTCTGGAGCTGTGACACTGGGCTACGAATCCTCGTCGGGCAATCCGGTTTCCAACCTGGGGCCGACCGACGGGTTCTGGAGCATTGGCCTGGGCGGAACCTACTCGCTTGAAAAGGCCAAAATCTCGGGCGGCGTTCGCTACACCGATATCGGCGACGCGACCGCAGACGGCGCAGGACCATTGGCACGGGCAGACTTCTCGGGCAACAGTGCGTGGAGCGTGGGCTTCCAGATCACATACGCTCTGGACTGATCGCCAAGACACGGAATTGACCCCGCATGACGTGCGGGGTCTTTTTTTTTCGCAGGATCCGGGTCGTCGTGCACGTCCGGACATGCGAACACAAACCATGACTTCTCAAAAACACTTCTCCGCCCGCGCCTGGTCCGAACTTTGTCTGTTGGGCCTGATTTGGGGCGCATCCTTCGTTGCCATTCGTGTCGCGCTGGACTCGGTGCCTTTCGTGACTTCGGTTCTGCATCGGGTGTTCTGGGCAATGCTGGTGCTTTGGGCTGTGGTTTGGTTTCAACGGCTTCCTGTTCCCCGTAACCCACGCGTCTGGGGGGCGTTTCTGATCATGGGTTTGCTGAACAATGCCATTCCGTTTTCGCTGATGGCATGGGGGCAGCTTTATGTGACTTCCGGTTTGACGTCGATATTGAATGCCGCAACCGCCATTTTCGGCGTTATCGTGGCGGCACTGTGCTTCAACGACGAACGTTTGACGCCAGCTCGTATCGTTGGTGTTGCGCTTGGCTTTGCAGGCGTCACTATCGCCATTGGACTACAAAATTTCACAAGCTTCTCACTGCAAAGCACGGCCCAGATCGCAATTGTCGCGGGAACAGTTTCCTACGCTCTGGCCGGTGCATGGGCCAGGGCAACCCTGTCCGACCTGCCGCCACAAGTCGCCGCGGCTGGAATGCTGACGGCGTCGACGATTTTGATACTGCCGTTCGCTCTGTATCTGGATGGTGTCCCGACGCTTGCCCTGCCGGTTTCCGCATGGGTCGCAATCGGATATTACGCATTGATTGCAACTGCCGGGGCCTATCTGCTGTATTACCGGATCCTGGCGATGGCAGGCAGTGGAAACCTGATGCTGGTGACATTGATAATTCCACCCGTCGCCATCGTGCTGGGGGCAGTTATTCGCGGCGAAACGCTACAGCCCAATGCGTTTGTGGGATTTGCTGTGCTGGCACTGGGCCTGCTGATCCTCAACCGCTCGGGTCCGCGCGATTGACGCCGCTCGCTGCCCGATTTAGCTAGGTTCCAAAAGGAACGGCGGGTCATGATCTACAAATCAGCGAAAGACTGGCGCGAGGCTGCGCGGAAAAAGGTTTTGTTCTTCGGCATGTCGGGCCTGGGCAAGACTTACGTATCGAACGTTCTGCGTGACTCGGGGGATTGGTTTCACTACTCGATCGACTACCGGATCGGGACCCGTTACATGGGTGAGTACATTACCGACAACGCCAAAGCGCAGGCGATGAAAGTGCCTTTTCTGCGCGACCTGCTGCTGTCGGACTCGATCTATATCGGTTCGAACATCTCATTCGAGAACCTCAAGCCCGTCGCGACATACCTGGGCAAACCGGGCGACCCGGAATTGGGTGGAATGGAACTGCAGGAATATCGCCGCAGGCAGGAACAGTTCCGGCTGGCAGAAATCCACGCTTTGCTGGATACCGAGTATTTTGTTGACCGGGCTCAGCGGCTTTACAAATACCCGCACTTCATCTGTGACACGGGCGGATCGATCTGCGAGTGGGTCGACCCAAGCGATCCCAGAGATCAGGTCCTGTCAGAACTGTCCGGCCAGACACTGATGATCTGGATCAAGGGCGACGAAAACCACACCTCCGAACTGATCCGCCGCTTTGACAAAGCCCCAAAGCCAATGTCCTATCAGCCGGAGTTTTTGACCCGCGTATGGGACGAATACCTGACCCTGAATGACTGCGCCCCGACCGAAGTTGACCCCGATGCCTTCATCAGGTGGACCTATGCGCAGGCTCTGGCGCACCGCCAACCGCGTTACCAGGCAATGGCCGACAATTGGGGCGTCACTATTCCCGCGCGTGAGATTGCGTCGGTCCGGGACGCCGGAGATTTCGACGAGTTGATCGAACGCACTCTTGAGACCCACCGCAACCGAACATAGTTTTCAAACTTACCTTGTTCCCGCAAAGGCTTGACCAGTATGCCAATCAAGATCCCATCCGACCTTCCCGCATTTGACGTCCTCAGCAACGAGGGCGTTATGGTCATGGCCGAGGATCAGGCAATGCGGCAGGACATCCGGCCATTGCGCATCGGGTTGCTGAACCTGATGCCGAAGAAGATTCAGACCGAAAACCAGTTCGCCCGCCTGATCGGCGCCACGCCATTGCAGATCGATCTGTCGCTGATCCGCATGACCGAGCACCAGACCAAGAACACCGCCGCCGAGCATATGCAGGAGTTCTATCGCCCTTTTCAGGAGGTGAAGGACGAGAAATTCGACGGTCTGATCATCACCGGCGCGCCGATCGAACATCTGGATTTCAACGACGTCACCTATTGGGACGAGATCAGTGAAGTCTTCCAGTGGACACAAACCAACGTGCATTCCACTTTCGGAGTGTGCTGGGGCGGAATGGCCATGATCAACCATTTTCATGGCGTCAGGAAACACATGCTGGGCGCGAAGGCATTTGGCTGCTTCCGTCATCGCAATCTGCAACCATCCTCGCCCTTTCTGCGCGGGTTTTCAGACGATTGCGTGATCCCTGTCAGCCGTTGGACCGAGATGAAACAGGATGAGATAGACGCAGCACCCGGATTGATCACCTTGCTGGGCAGCGATGAAGTCGGGCCATGTCTGGTCGAGGACAAGGCCCACCGCGCGATCTATATCTTCAACCATTTCGAGTATGACAGCGACACGCTGAAACAGGAATACGATCGCGACGTCGCCAACGGCACGCCGATCAATGTCCCGCTGAACTACTATCCCGATGACGATCCAACAAGGACACCGCAGAACCGGTGGCGAAGCCATGCGCATCTGCTTTATGGTAACTGGATCAGCGAAATCTACGAAACCACCCCCTATGATATCACTCGGATCGGTATGGAAATGACCGACCTGAGGGCCTGACGCGGGTCGATGCGTGTTGCCGTCATCTTCCTGACTGCCCTCGCCCTGTTCTGGGCCTTCACCCTGTGGCGTGCCGCGCGATATCAGGAAAGCGCAGAGGCCGCTTTTCCGCCCGAAGGGGAAATCCTGACGGTTGACGGCATTGCGGTTCACGCGGTGGTCATGGGCCAAGGACCGGATGTGGTGTTGATCCACGGCTCCAGCGGAAACACGCGGGACATGACGGTTGCGCTGGCTCCGATCCTGGCACAAAGCTTTCGCGTAATCGTGTTTGACCGGCCCGGCCTCGGATACAGCCAAAGCTTTAACCCGAACGGCGAAACCATCACGGAGCAAGCCGAAATCCTGCAACGTGCGGCCGCCCAGCTTGGGGCCGAGAAACCCATTGTCGCCGGGCAAAGCTATGGTGGTTCCGTTGCATTGGCATGGGCAGTGACCCGGCCCGAGAACATTTCGGCGCTGGTTTTGATCGCGCCGGCAGCCATCCCTTGGGAAACACCACTGGATGGTTTCAATCGGCTCGCCTCGACCACGACGGGGCGCCTAGCGGCATTGCCGTTCGTGTCCGCATACACGCCGGACTGGTTTGTCGAACGCGCATTGGATGAAGTGTTCGCGCCGCAGAAAGCCCCGGAAGGCTACGCCGCGCATTTCGGCCCCGGGCTGACGATGCGACCCGATTCAATGCATGCCAATGCACGGCAACGCGCCAACCTTTTGGACGAGATCACTAAGCTGCAACCACGGTACGGAGAGATTTCCGTGCCAACCGAGATCGTACATGGCACGGCTGACACGACGGTTGAAACCGACTGGCACGCGGAACCGCTGACCCAACAGATCCCCGGTGCGGAATTGATCCTGCTTGATGGGATCGGCCACATGCCGCAAGTGGTCGCCGCGCCCGAGGTTGCCTCGGCCATCGACCGGGCCGCACAACGCGCCGGTTTGCGTTAGGCTTCCGGCTAATCCATAGTCAGGTATGGATTTTATCGCGAGGTAAGGCATGGCCCGTTCGGACAAAGGTTTGATCGAAGACTACTACCGGAATGAAGCGCCCAAAGACGTTCGCTCCGCGATCAAGGATGCCGGGAAACGCGAAATTCTGAACCCCTCTTTTCCCCACTCGGAAAAAATGAAGGGCAAGGAATACGATCGGCAGATGGAGGCTTTACAGATCGAGTTGGTCAAGATGCAAGCCTGGCTGAAAGATTCGGATCATCGCGTGGCGCTGATCTTTGAAGGCCGCGATGCGGCGGGTAAAGGCGGCACCATCAAACGCTTTCGCGAAAACCTGAACCCGCGTGGCGCGCGGGTTGTCGCGCTCAGCAAACCATCGGATGCCGAACGCAGCCAGTGGTATTTCCAACGCTATATCCAGCATCTGCCCTCGGCAGGTGAAATCGTGTTCTTTGATCGCAGCTGGTACAACCGGGGTGTGGTGGAAAACGTTTTTGGCTTTTGCACCTCTGAAGAACGGGAGCGCTTTTTCCGTCAGGTCGCCCCGCTGGAAACCGGGTTGGTAAATGACGGCATTCATTTCTTCAAGTTCTGGCTGAATGTCGGGCGCGCGGAACAGCTCAATCGCTTTCTGGATCGCGAAAATGACCCGCTCAAGCAATGGAAACTCAGCCCGATCGATGTTGCCGGTCTTGGAAAATGGGATGAGTACAGCCAATCCATCGCAGAAACGCTGAGCCGCACCCACTCGGATCACTGTCCCTGGACCATCATCCGCTCGGATGACAAGAAACGTGCGCGGCTGGCCGCCATTCGTACGGTGTTGCACGCGCTGGACTATGACGAAAAGGACAAGAGCGCGATCGGAGAGATCGATCCCCTGATTTGCGGCGGGCCGGACATCTGGGAGTCGTAGGCGTACGATTGACTGGCAAACATGGTGCAGTTGTTGGACGGGCCAGCCTGCTTACTTTACAAGTTATGACAACAAAAGACGCCAGAGGCCTGGATGACAAAACGCGGGTATCACCACGGAAACCTGAAACAAGCGCTGATCGAGGCGGCATTGTCCTTGATCGAAGAAAAGGGTCCCACCGGGTTCACCCTGTCCGAGGCTGCCAAGACGGCGGGCGTGACCCCTGCCGCAGTGTACCGGCATTTTCATGGTCGCGAAGACCTGATCGCCGAAGCTGCGCGTCAGGGGTTCGAGATGTTTGCGGACCTGATGCAGTACGCATACGACAAAGGCCAGCCCTCGGCCCTGGCCGCGTTCGAGGCGACCGGGCGGGCATATCTGGCCTTTGCCCGCAAACATCCCGGTCACTACATTTCGATGTTTGAAAGCGGTATTTCCCTGAACCGGACACCTGAGCTGGCGATGGCCGCCAACAGGGCCAAGGCCGTTCTGGAAAAAGCCGCCAGTGAGCTGTCCAAGCACATTCCACCGGAAAAACGCCCGCCCGCATCGATGTTCAGCGCCCATATTTGGGCAATGAGTCACGGTGTCGTGGAACTGTTTGCCCGAAATACCGGCGCAAGCTCTCCCTTTCCGCCCGAAGACCTTCTGGAGACCGGCATCGGCATCTACCTGAGGGGGCTTGGCCTGGTTCCGCAGGATGACTGAACCAGATCAGAAAACCTTTCTGGGTTGCGGCACGCTCAGGCCGGACGTCACATTGATCAGGTCCATTTCACCCATGCCTTTGATTTCCACGCGTCCCAGATCCGAAACCTGGAATTCGTCAATCAACGCATATTTCATTTCTTCCGGAGCAACGATTTTCATTGGATTCGCAAAAACTTGCAGTCGGGACGCAATGTTCACGGCCGGGCCAAAAACGTCGTAGACGTATTTCTGGATACCGACGACCGACCCCACCGCGGCGCCCATGCCCAACCCGATACGGGCCTGCCATTTGTGGGGGTGAGTCTCGTTGCGCCGCTCGAGATACCTGAGGAACCGGACCGCGCAATGGGCGACAGCCGTTGCATGGTCCGGCGTCGCATCGGGCATACCGGACACCGCAAGATAGGCATCTCCGATCGTTTTGATCCTTTCACATCCATACTGTTCAACGATGCGGTCAAATGCCGTGAAAATATCATTCAGCTCGCTCAGCGTGACTGTCGGGTCCGTTTTCGCAGCAAAATCGGTGAAGCCGACGAAGTCCAGCATAACCACCGAAACTTGTTCATAAAGCTGCGGTGTCACAACGCCGAACGTCTTGAATTCCTCGTAAACCGCACGAGGCATCAGGTTCAGCAGCAACCTTTCGACCCGTTCCTTTTCCCGCTCAAGTTCGCGCGTATTGCGTTCCACCATGGTCGAATAGCTGTCGATCATGCTTTCCAATTCACGAATGCGGGTGATGTTCTGGCACTCGACCACCAGGACCTGCTCGGAAAGGCCATTGGCAAGGGAAACGGCAGTGGCAAATATCAGGGTCCTGCGTTTCGGCTTGATCTGCAACTCCACTGAATAACGCAGACCGGATTGTTTCACATCCTCCAGTTCGCGCATATCCAGGTCCGGAAGGAAGTCCATCAGGGTTTGTCCTTCGGCTGGCGTGCCGAACCATTCGCTGAAGGGTCCATTATAGAAGACAAAACTTAAATCTGAGGCACGGACAACAGCCACTCCTACCCCGATTGCACGCAGCAGTTGTTCATTGATTGCAAGAATACTCATGCAGCGTCCCGCGCCACGATGATAGCGCGCTTCCCTTCGATTGCAGCCAGCGCCGTTTTCACATCACCGTCCGACATTCCGTGCATCGACAATGCCTGCCCGAACAATTCGGCCATCTCGTCAAAGTCCGAGTGGCTGATGTTCAGGTTCCGATGCACCGCCTCGATCCGTTCATCACTGAACGATGCCGGTCCACCGACCAGTGACGAAACGAACTTGGTTTGGTGATCGATCAGACGCGGCATGTCGATGTCCTCGAAGAACCCCCCGATTTCATCGGAGTCCAGCGCCATTTCGTAGAATGTCATCACGATACGGCTGATGGTTTTGAACCCGCCGTATTTTTCATAAATAGTCTGACCCACACCAATTACCTGCGCGTTAATTCTTCATAACACTGCAAGGTTATATCAAATTGACAGTTTTGTTAACGATTATGACCGGAACACTGATTTCAACGACCGGAATGGCTGGGTCGCCGAGTGTCTCAGACCTTCAAATCATCCGCAGTGGAAATGAACCCTGCATAGCCGCCCTGGCGCAGCAGACGCTTTTGTCGCCCCATTCGCCAACGCAGTTTTCGGCCCGCAGCCTGCAGTTCGCGCCGGACCCGAAACCAAAGCGGCCCCTTGTCCAGACCGCTATTCGTTGTCTTGTCCTGTGACCGTTCGCTGACTTTGACAGTTTCCACCGTCTGACCCTGTTGCTTCGACCAGATCATCTGCACCCCGACAGCAGGGAACACCTGAAACATGCGCCAGTCGGTGCGCGGAATAGATACGAAATCGTCCAAATGATCCGAGTAGGTTTCCGACCACGACAAGAGCTTTCGGCACCCGTCCTGCGAAAGAATGTACGCAGCCGCACTGGGTGCCATTTCCAGCATCGGTCTTGCCATGACACCACCAATGGTCTCCTGTGGCCCGAAACGCAATGGTTTGGGTGAATAGTCAAGCTTCACAAAATCAAAGGCTTGGCCATTGGAAAGAATTGTCTCAATCACGCCTCCGGCGCTGGCAGACATTTCCACATCGTCTTCGAAAATCGCGGCAGCTTGCAGTCCCTGATCCACGATCTGTTTCCAGACGGCCCGGTGGCTTTCAAAACAGGCAATCTCGCTTTGCTTCAGGCCCCAACGATTACCGGTTCCCGGGACGTATCCGTTCCCTTCAAGCGCCCCTTCTGCCTTCGCGTCCGTCGCACTGAATCGAATTGCGTTGCTCAACCCGGCTTTGGCGAACTCGGCCTCCATGAACTCCCGCCGCTCGGGAACGCGGTCCAGGTTGATATAAAACACACCGGTCAACTGATCCTGCCTCTGACGCTCCACTACCGTTCCTTTCGTTCAATTAGCGCAGGCCGGTCCTGCCTGATCCGGAAATCAACCCTGTACGCGGGCCACGATATGGCAGGCCGAGGATTCGCGGATCAAAATTCGCCAAAGCTGCCTGACATGCGCTTGCGTCTCCGCAAGATGGAATGCTGATACGCACGTTTGCTAAACAGCGTCAAAGGCAGAAGAACCCTTTCACCCAGCCCGTCAATCACGACCAGACGCCCGCCCCTCTGTTCAGCGCGAACAACGTTTTCCAACCCCATGTCGCCCATCAGAATGTTGCCGCGTTCCAAGTCATCCAGAAGATCCATGAATTCATCATGCAGCGCACGGATTTTGTCTTTGTCGCCGTCGTACGAGACAAATTCCTGATACACCGTCGGTGCCAGATCGCCGCCCGGGCCGGTCATCTTTTCCACGACCAGTGCTGGCCCCGCTGATGTCGACGCGTATCCCATAAACCGGGCCAGACGCTCGATTTCGGGGCATCCTCGGCTCAGGGCGGCCAGGTACTCATTGGCCTCGCGGTTCCACTGCCGCAGATTGCCATAACGCCATTCGGCGTATCGCGGTACAAAATGACTGCGAACCGGTTTATCCGTTCTGACCTTGAGCAGCGCGTTGTCTTGTTCAGGGTGCTGGAAAATCAGGTAATTGCGGCTTTTTCGCAGTGGTTCAAAAGAACTCAGATCGATCATGAAGCGTTATTCCAATAGGTCAAATTCACCGCAACTGTCTTGCAAAGCCACAGCATGTGCCAGCCAGATATAAAAGCGCCGCTGTCTTGATACAATGCAGCATCCAGTCAATTCACCACTGATCACCCCATCAATCCACGCGCGACCAACCGACATGACGAACAGTGATCCAGGGTGGTAGGAATGGGGCTGGCGCCATACGTTCTCTGACGAATAGTTCGGCCTGAAAAAAGCAGACGCATCGTCCTACATCACGCTGTAACCGCCATCCACCGGTATCGTCACGCCTGTCACAAATCCGGCCAGATCTGATGATGCAAGGTAAAGAACCGTCCCGGTCATTTCCTTTGGTTCACCCCAGCGCGCCAAAGGTGTTCGCTGGACGATGGAAGTGCTGAACGTGTCGTTTGCCTGCGATCCTGCGGTCAGGTTGGTCCGGATCCATCCTGGCGCAATGGCGTTTACCCGTACGCCGTCACGCGCATAGGCGACCGCAAGCGATTTGGTCAGGCCAACGATCCCAGTTTTGCTTGCGGCATAGGCTGGCCCCGATCCGCTTCCGAAGTAGCTGTACATCGAGGCGATATTGATGATGCAGCCCGGCCGTTTGGCCAATTTCGGGTACAGGCCGTGGCTTAGGCGATAAACCGAGTTGAGGTTGATAATCATGTTTCGATCAAACCCCTCGGGTGAGAGGCCTTCAGGAGGATCAACAAAGGTTCCCGCATTGTTGACAAGAACATCAACCTGACCAGTCGCGGCGACCAGGGAAGCTACCGAGGCTTCGTCTTCCATGTTCACCTGATGGTATCGGAAGGCGGAAAGGTCCGCCTGATACTCCCCGACCGATCCCCTTCTTCCGGTCACAGTCACCTTCGCTCCAGCGTCTGCGAACGCTTCCGCGACGGCGAGCCCGATGCCGTTTGAGCCGCCTGTCACCATGACGTTCTGCTCTGAAAAATCCAGAATGCGCGCCATTACTCTCCTCCTGTCCAAAGTAAGCCGCCGTCGGGATCCTGTGGGCCAGCATTCAGGGGAAACTCGACAGCAAGTCCTTTCAATCTGCACGCGCCCATTCCAGCACGGCCGTTCCACGTTTCTCTCCAAATGTCGCGTTCTTGCCACGAAGCGTAAGCCGATCTTTTGCGACCTCAATTTCCCGCTGCAAGGTCAGGCCTACAAAATCCTGCAAAACCGAGACTAGTACTTCATGATTGGCCGTTTGGTCAGAGACTTGAAACGTACCGCAATAGGACATGTGGCTGCCGAGTGCCGCTTTGGCGGCCTCGCATGTTGCAGTCGAACTGTCCGAACCAAGAGGTAGTCTACCAGTCGCCATCATGTGCACGAATACATGCCCGTCCTCAGAATAGTGAAGCATTCCAATCGGATCGGGACCGTATGGTTCCTCGTGCGTGCCCTCGTCGTAGTCAAAGCGATAAGCGACAAGTTTCCATGTTCCTAGAACAGACTTTTCCGAGGGCCTTTCCGAGCCGTTCATCCGAAAACTCCAGCTTCAATGCGTGGATCGGTATCAAACGCCGTGCGCCTGACGCAGTCGACAAAAGCGGCCTTTTTGAATGGGTAATTTGTTATTGAAAGAAGGACCGCTGGTCAGTCAGCTGCAAGGATATGACTCGACCGAAATAGGTCAAACGAAAAAAGTCTGAATCAGCGGCTCTCAGAAGACGGCTGGATCTGGGCTTCGTTTGGTTTATGGCGGAGAGACAGGGATTCGAACCCTGGAGACGGTTTCCCGCCTACACACTTTCCAGGCGTGCGCCTTCGACCACTCGGCCACCTCTCCGTGAGCGGGATATTTGGACTATCGCCGGGGGATTTGCAAGGCCCGATTAGGGTGAAAATTCACCGGAAAACAACAGCACGTTTATGAAGGTCAAACCTCGTCCCCATCGGCATCAGGCATGTCGGCTTCGGTCATCTCAACCGGCGCGGTTGATGGTGTTGCGGAGGGGATTTCCGCTGACTTCTGCTCGGTTTGGGCTTCCCCTGCCTTCAATACTTCGGGATTGCGCAACCAGACATCGCGCTGTGCGAACGGAATCTCGATCCCCTCTTCGACAAACCGCCGGTTGATTTCATGGTTCATGTCAGACTTCACCGACAGAACCCAGTTCACATCCCGAAGAATGCCGCGGATTTCAAAATCCAGCGAATCCGCGCCGAACCCCTGAAACACGACGCTGGGCGCTGGATTTGCCAGAACCATGGGGTGCGCATTTGCGATCTCGCCCAGAATTTTTTCGACCAGCCGGGTATCGGTGCCATAAGCCACACCAACAGGCACGATCACCCGCCCGATTGTGTTGCCGCGGGTGTAGTTCGTGACCACACCACTGATCAGGTCCGAGTTGGGAACGATCACATCCGTCCGGTCAAACGTCTCGATCCGTGTAGATCGAACCGAGATATCGCGGACATAGCCCATCATTCCATTCACATCGATCCAGTCCCCCTTAGAGATGGGACGCTCGACCAGCAGGATTATGCCCGAGACGAAATTCGATACGATGGTCTGCAGACCAAAGCCAATGCCGACCGAAAGAGCACCAGCAACAATCGCCAGCGACGATAGGTTGAAGCCTGCAATCGTGATCGCAATCAAAGCGGCCAGGAAAATACCGACGTAACCGGTGCCGGAAACAATCGCGTTTTGCCCGCCCGGATCAATACTGGTCTTGGGCAGCAGCGAGTTCCTCAACCCGCTTTGCAACATGCGCGTCAGGCCATACCCGATGGCGAAGACCACAACAAAAGTGAAGAAATTGCTGGGGGAGATTGTCACCCCACCGATATCAAACCCTTGCAATAGATGGGACCAGATCTCTTGCAGATCCGTCCTGCGCGCGCCCCAGTAAAGCGCGAGAATAGGCATCGCCAGAATGGCCATGGCAAATCCGACGAGAACGGAAAAAAGCGAGTCCTTGGCGGCCTCACCTTTGCCGCTGAACCATCCGTAGACCGAAGCCAGGAAACGCTGAAAAATCAGCAATGCGGCAATGAGGACCAGTGTTTTTACAGCCGGGAAAACAATCGCTTCAGCCGCGTTCGTGTATCCCAGAACAGCGAGTATGGGACTGCCGATCCCCAGCAGGAACAAGGCTCTGCGAATGAACTCGACCAGCTGACTGAACCCGGCAGCCCGGGCCGTCGCGGCCGGTTCATCCGGGTCAGGTGTGGTATCCACGGTTCGGACCAGGCGAACACGCAGCAACAGCAGGGCCGTCCCGAAAATTACCGGGAACGCGACCACGGCACGCGTCGCGTCAGAGATATTCTCGATCTGCTCAAACAGCTTTACCAGTTCGTGCAGGATCAGGAACCCCGCCAACAGATCAAGATGAACTCGTAACTCTCTTACCCTTTGCCTCGACAGTTTCTTAAATCCCTGCGCTTCCTGCAGAACATGGAACTGTCGGCCAATCCAGTCGTAGAAAAGTATGATCCCGGCCCAATAAGGCACGTTTTCCATCAGCAGAGCGCCGCGCAGCCCCAAAATGCCCGTCAGCGACACTGCCGTTACCAGTAGCACAACGCCAAACCACGGCAGAATGATCCGCAGCAGAGAGGTCAGGAAAGCCCAGACACCACTGCCCTGCCCGCCCAGACGCCGCAGATATTCACCGGCGGATTCAGACCATCGCTTTCCATAAATCAGCAAAACACCTGCAATCACGACCAGGGCAAGAATGCCCAACCCGCGGTCGCGAAACCGTTCATGCACCACGTCTGTTTGAAAATTTCTGCGCACCTCATTGAACAGACTGCGCGCTGCTTCGTTAACATCGGTCCAGGCGGGACCCCAATGGGCAGGATTCAAAGGAGACGGACCGCGCTCTAGCAGTTCTTTTGCCTGACGGTCCCGCAGCAATTGATCAATTTCGAAGATAAGACCATTCGCCCGGCTGAACGCCTCTTCCGAGATTATCCTAGGGACCCGCAGACTGTTTAGCTGCTCCTCAAGGTGATTTCGAAGGTTGGCGATGTCTTCCGGTTCGGTTGCATCACCTTCCGGTTCCGGACCAAGCGCCTTCAGTTGGCCTTCCAGCGTTTTGATACGTTCTGTATTCGCGCTCCGCGCATTGTTGAAATCTTCGCGATAGTCGCTGATTTCACTCCGCAAATTTTCAAGAGCCGCGTTTGAGGCCTTGTTGGCCTCGATTACCGCTTCGGCCCGATCCGCCGTTTTGACCCAGCCTTGATAGTATTCGCTCTGTCGATCAGACAACTGGGCGAACGCAGAACCGCCCAGTACGGCAAAACACACCGCAACAAGGGCCAGGAACAGGCGGACCTGCTGCCGCATCATACGTCCTCGAACACGCCCGGGATACTGCGTGGCGCATCGGTCATCCAATCAGGAACCGGCAGCTCTTTTTCACGCAGAAAATCGGGGTTGAACAGTTTGGACTGATAGCGAGTGCCGTAGTCGCACAGGATGGTTACGATGGTATGACCTGGTCCCATTTCTTTGGCTAACCGGACCGCACCCGCCATGTTGATCGCGGTTGATCCGCCCATTACCAGACCTTCCTCACGGAGCAGGTCGAAGATATAGGGTAACGCCTCATTGTCTGTGATCTGGTAGGAAAAATCAGGCTTGAACCCTTCAAGGTTCTTGGTGATCCGAACCTGCCCGATACCCTCGGCAATGGATCCGCCCTCCATCGCGATCTCACCCGTTGTGTAATAGGAAAACAGCCCGGCGCCCATCGGATCGGCCAATGCCACCTTCACCCCCTTTGGCTGCAGCACTTCGGCCACACCGGCAAGCGTACCACCCGAACCTACGGCGCTGACAAATCCGTCGACCTTGCCGTCGGTCTGTTCCCAGATCTCGGGGCCCGTTGTTTCCACATGCGCCTGACGGTTGGCAACATTATCGAACTGATTGGCCCAGATCGCGCCATTGGGCTCAGATTGCGCAAGTTCTTCGGCCAGACGCCGTGAATAGTGCACAAAATTGTTCGGGTTGCGATAAGGCGCCGCAGGAACCTGAACCAACTGGGCACCTGCCAGACGCAGCATGTCCTTTTTCTCTTCCGACTGGGTTTCGGGAATCACGATGACAGTCTTGAACCCCATCGATGCGCCCACCAGCGCCAGACCGATACCGGTGTTACCTGCGGTACCCTCGACAATTGTCCCGCCTGGCTTCAGATCCCCCCGGGCAATTGCGTCACGGATGATGAACAGAGCGGCACGGTCCTTGACGGATTGCCCCGGGTTCATGAACTCGGCCTTGCCGAGGATCTCGCAACCGGTCTCTTCACTGATGCGGCGCAGCCGGATCAACGGTGTTTTCCCTACTGCGTCGGCAAGATCTCGTGCAATGCGCATGGCGCCCTCATTTCAATTTGGTATCGTCAGAGATTTACAGGCGCGCCGCAGCAACCACAAGCAACGAAACTTAACCGCGCAGCCGGTCGCGATGTCGTGCCAGCCAATTGGCCAAGGTCAGCAGAGGCATGTCCTTGAAGGCATGACTGTCGACCATTTCGATAAATTCGGTATACGAGAAAATCCGGCTACGGATATTCTCGCCCTCGGAAGAAAGGCCACCGTTGTCGGTCGTTTCGATCAGGTCAGCCAATCCCAGATACAGATGGACGAACTCGGTCGACGAACCGCTGGAAGAATACACCCCTCCGGCGTACTCCAGCGCGCTGGGGGTCACGTGCGCTTCTTCCTGAGTTTCGCGAATTGCCGCCTGTTCGGGCGTTTCGCGGGGATCGATCATGCCCGCGACCGGCTCCCACATCCAGGGTTCCGGGTCGTCGATCAAAAAGACCGGCACGCGAAACTGTTCGACCAGCAAGACCGTGTCCCGTACCGGATCGTAGGGCAGAACAACGACGGCGCTGCCCTGCATCAACCCATTGTAGTTGAGAACCGGACCCATTGATCCGTCGTATTGGCGGTGTTGAAACCTGATTTCATCAATCCCAAAATAGTTGATGTAGGCGGGCTTGCGATCATGGACGATCACGTCCTGCGCCGTATCGCGCGCATCACCGGTCTGACGCCGGCGCGCAGCCAACCTGGCCCAGGCCCGGGTCCGGATGGCTGGAAAACTTCGCGCAATCTCAGCGGCTTCGACCTTGCCGTAGTGGGCCATCACCTCATCTGCGGCAAGTAGCGTCAGTTCTCCCCAATCTCCAAACCAGTCCTTCAGGGACCAGGGTTGGTCCGGCGTCCAAAGGTTGGGTTCTGGAAAGAATACGCTTGCCGTCGCCTTCGTTCCGTCAGGCAACTCAAGGTCACGGGGGCTGAGATCGTAATCGAAACCGCCTTCGTAGTAAGTCAGCCGTTTCAAATCCTCGGGGCCGAACCCCTGCACCAGCAAACCTTCGGCCTGGCTGCCATTCTCGCTGACAATCATCGGAAAGCTTTGCCCCTTCACCCCATAGACGGTGTGGTCGGGCAATCTGGCCTCAGATATCTTCAATTCAGACAGCGGGCGGCCCAGCACACGTTCCAGCAACGGCTGGCACCTGAGCGTGCCGTAAAAAAATAGATCAGACACGAGGATAGAGCTTTCGTTGTTCAGTCCTTAACGCCAGCGGCGACTCGCCTCTTCGGTCGCCAACCCGGTTATGACAGCGCCCACCGCTAGCGTCACCAGAATGTTCGGAACAATCAGCTGCTCGCCAAACTCGACACCAAGCTTGAAAATCGCAAGCACCGCCTCGAACGGGCCGTCATACCTGTGACGCATCGCCAGGCGGAACATCTCATAGGTGCCCTGCACGAAAAGTCCCCAGAACACCAAAGATGCGACACCGGTAAGCCCGTTGTTGACACCTGCCGTCCATCCGCGACCAGCCCGCTTGCCCATGATTTTCCACCCGCAAACGAACCCAAGCGCAATGTTGACCAGAGTGAAATAGCCGTAATCCTTACCCTCGTCCCCGTTTTCGATGATCATCGTAGAGACAATAAAGGCAACCACCACCAGACATACAGCGGCAACTAGACGTGAGGCACTGGGCATACGAGGGGTCCGTTTGTTAACTCGGTTTTGCTATGGTGATCTGTGTCACATCGCAATTGCCGGTGTCAAAGGCCGCGCCGCATGCAGTCAAATAATAATTCCACATGCGGCGAAAACGCTCATCAAAGCCCATCTGGGAAATCTCTTCCCACTTGGCATTGAACGTCTCGTACCAGCGTCGAAGAGTCAGGTCGTAGCTTTTACCGAACTCGCGTGACTTCATCACACTCAGCCCGGCGCGTTCAATCTCTTGCCTGAGGATCGTTGGCGACGGCAACATTCCACCGGGAAATATGTATTTCTGAATGAAATCAACGCCGTTCTTGTAATAATCCCAGCGATGATCACCCACCGTAATGATCTGAAGCGTGGCCTGACCGCCGGGTTTCAGCCGGTCGCGTACTGTCTCGAAGTAGACAGGCCAGTACTTCTGGCCAACCGCCTCGAACATCTCGATCGAGGCGATCCCGTCATAATGCCCCTGTTCGTCGCGGTAATCCTGAAGTTTGAACTCCACCTGGTCCGATAGCCCAAGATTTTCAATACGTTGCCGCGCAAAGTTCAACTGTTCCTGACTGAGTGTAAGGCCGGTGACGCGCAGCCCACGTTCCTTTGCGGCATATTCGGCAAAACCGCCCCAGCCGCAACCGATTTCCAGTATGTGATCTCCCGGCTTGGCACCCATTTCGTCCACAAGGCTTGCGTATTTGGCGATCTGCGCATTTTCCAGACTTTCCTGCCCGGTCTCGAACAATGCGCTGGAATAGGTCATCGTATCGTCCAGCCACAGGGAATAGAAATCATTACCCAAATCGTAGTGGTACGAGATATTTTTTCGGGCCTGCTTGCGGTTGTTTCGATGCAACCAGAACCGAAGCCTTTCATAGGCCTGAACCAGAAACCGACCGGTGAAATCGTCATAAACGGCCTCTGATTCCAGATGTACCAGATCCATGAACGATCTCAGATCAGGTGTGCTCCAACCGCCCTCCAGATAGGCGTCAGAAAAACCAAGCTCACCCTCGCGAACCAATCGGGAAAAAACATCCGGATCATGAATATCGACCTGCGCCACCGGCCCGGGCTTTGCGCCTTCGGTTCGAAACACCCGACCATCAGGCAAGACAATATCCAGCCGTCCATTTTCCATCCGGCCAAGCATTTTCAGCACTTGTGAAAAATATCTGGGCAGGTCCTTCTGCCCTTCAGTCGTGGTCAGGATCATCCGCTCTCCCCTGTGCGGTCGTAGAAATAAGCTAGGCCGAGTTTCTGTTTCTGGCAAGTTTTCAGTTCGTTACCGACTTTTCGCCTGTTCATAAGCTGTCAGAGCTCGTTTTCGACCGTCCGCCAATTCTACAATCGGCGAAGGGTAAGGCGCGTCCGGTGTCAGCCCCCATGAATTGGGCGCAGCTTCAAAGTATGCCAGCGCGGTCTTCGGTGGATTATCCTGGATTTCCGCGATCCATCGTTGCCTGTAAACCGCATCCGGGTCGAATTTCTGTGCCTGCGTCTGCGGATTGAATATCCGAAAGAACGGCGCCGCATCCGGCCCCGAACCTGCGACCCATTGCCAACCCATCGCGTTGCAGGCCGGATCCCAGTCGATCAGGCAATCCTCAAACCAGTTCATCCCGACATTCCAGTGTGTCATGAGGTGTTTGGTCAGATAGCTTGCCACAACCATCCTCGCGCGGTTGTGCATTCGGCCTGTCACATACATCTGCCGAAGTCCGGCATCCACGATTGGAACGCCAGTTCTGGCTTGCTTCCACGCCATAACCGACGGGGCTTGGTCATCCTCAAACCAAGGAAATCCATCCCATTCGGGCCGCCAGTTGTTCGTCAGTAACCGAGGCGAGTGATACATCAGATGATACGCGAATTCCCGCCAGATCAATTGCCGCAGAAAGGCGTCGGTTCCGGGAATGCCCATCATCGAGGCGTTCTGAACGGCGTGCCACACCGTTCGCGGCCCAATCTCGCCCAGTGACAGATATTCGGACAGGTTCGAGGTGCCGTCTACATCCAAACAATCGCGTCGTTCCTGATACCGTGCGATCCGATCCAGGAACTCTAGCAGGCAATCATTGGCGGACCTTTCACCAGGTTGCACATACGGTCGAACGACCCGGCTTCCTCGGTTCATCGCAGCGCCAAGGGACCAGTCGACCATATCCTCGGTTTCCGGCCAATTGTCAGGATTTTTCAGCCGTGATGGCGCGCCCTGCGGAACAGGTATCTCCTTCTCCCGCACCGCGCGCCACATCGGTGTGAAAACCTTAAAGGGTTGTCCGGATTTGGTTGCGACCTGCCACGGTTCAAACAGCAAATGTCCGTCGAACGACCTGGCATCAATACCGCCATCTGTCAGGGTTGCCTTGATACGGGTGTCACGGGCGATGGCATCCGGATCATAAGCGCGGGTCCAAAAAACCGATGCGGCCCCGGTCTCGGCTATCAGTTCTTGTAAAACGCTCAGCGCACTGCCGCGCCGAAGGATCAGGCGGCTACCGACGTCCCGAAGCCTGCTGGCGAACGCCTCGAGCCCCAGACCCAGGCGCCATTTGGGGGCTGCACCCAGACCGCGCACAAGGTCGTCAAATACGAAAACCGGAATGACGGGTCGGCCTGTCGCTGCGGCGGCGCAAAGCGCGGGATGGTCGGACAGGCGCAAGTCCCGGCGAAACCATAATAGTATTGGCGCATTGTCTTTCTGCATATCCGCCCCAAGTGTTTATTAGTATTACGAAATCAGGCGGAAATCGGATCACAAAACCTTGTCTAACGCATCCAGAAGCTGATCGACTTCCCGTTTCGAAGTGTAGTGCGTGAAACTGACACGCAATACGCCGTGTTCCGGCGCGACCCCCATCGCCTGAAGCGGGCGGACAGCGTAAAAGTCACCACCACCCGCCATAACACCATGATCGGAAAGGTCACGGGCAACGGATTCCGCTTCACGGTTCAGCGATATCGCAACCGTAGGTGCCCGCATCGAAGCGTTCGCCGGGCCAATCAGGCGAACCGTGTTGCGGTCCTTTACCGCATCCAGCAACGGCTGAAGTAGGTCCATTTCATGTGCGCGCATCAGGTCGTGAACAAATTCACCGCGCGCACTTGCATCGGTGTCAGGCCCGCCGTGGTGATCGCACAGAAGGTCGACATAGTCGGCCATGCCCGCGCTTGCAGCGATCTGCGCATGATCCGGCCCTGCCGGGGTAAAGCGTTTGTACAAAACATCACCGTTGAAGAAATGCGCCTGGTTCGGAAGCATTTCCCCAAGCGTGCGGCGAATGACCATGCATCCCTGATGAGGACCATAAGTCTTGTAAGCCGAAAACAGATAGATATCCGGCCCCAGTTCTCCAACATTAGGAAAACCATGCGGCGCGTAAGAGACGCCATCGACGCAAACAAATGCACCTGCGGCATGGGCGATGGCGGTGATTTCCGTGACAGGGTTGATCTCGCCCACAACGTTCGAGCAATGCGGGAAACAGATCAGCCGCACCTTTTCATCCAGAAGGTCTTCCAGATCCTGTGGGTTCAGGGAACCGGTGTCCGGATCAATTTTCCATTCGCGGATTTCGATCCCGTCGTCGGCAAGGCGCCTCCAAGGTCCGGAGTTCGCTTCGTGGTCCTGATTGGTAACAACAATCGCCTCACCCGGCTTCATCCACTGCCGAAACGCCTGCGCCAGGACATATGTATTCTGCGTGGTGGACGGACCAAAACTCAGCTCATCTGTGTCAACGCCCAGAATGGCGGCCATGCGGGCGCGCGCCTCATCCATTTCCTCGCCCGCCAGGCGGCTGGCCTCGAAAGGTGCATAGGGCTGAACCTTGCGCTGCCTGTAGAACCGCGTCAGCCTGTCGATGACCGGTTTGCATGTATAAGACCCGCCAGCGTTTTCAAAAAACGCCTGCCCCTGAAGGCCGGGTTCAGAAAAGGCCGGGAATTGTGCCCGAACAAAATCGATATCCAGTTTGGTCATGGCTCGCTACTTTCTCGTCATGCTGCGCATCAGGGGCAAGGTGCCCGGGCATGATCCCGGATCCCTCAGAAATCATGGCAGGTCTTCCAGCCCAGCCGCAGACCTTATCATGAAAACAAGGAAGTGCAGGCAGATCTTCAGTCGGGACGTTCCCAAACGAAGATCCCGGATAATTAGCCAGCCGCATTCGCGTTGGTCAACCGGAACGTGAAGGGAAAAGACACCCGTCCAACTTCGCTACCTCGGTCAGGACTTCATCGGATCTCAAGCTCATCAGAGATTTGCTGCCGATATTCTTGATTATGCAAGCGAGGCGAGCGTCCTGCAAAAGCAGCGATTTCATTTCAATGAACAGGACCGCAAACCGGACACAAAAGGCAAACAGGCCGGGGATTTGAACCGGCCCGCTTTTTGACATACAGCAGATTGTCAGCCCTGAACCTTGGTATAAGTCCCCTCACCGGCAAGAATGCCGCGGAAACCGCCGGGTTCGTCCAATCCAAACACGATCAAAGGAAGGTTGTTGTCGCGCGCCAGTGCAATGGCCGAGGCATCCATGACCCGCAGGCGTTTTGCAAGAACATCGTCATAACTAACGGTGTCATAGCGCTGTGCGTCGGCGTGAACCTTGGGATCCTTGTCATAAACACCGTCGACACCGTTTTTGCCCATGAAGATGGCTTCGCACGCCATTTCGTTAGCCCGCAGCGTGGCTGCCGTATCCGTTGTAAAATAGGGGTTTCCGGTTCCGGCAGCAAAAATGCAGACCCGTTTCTTTTCGAGATGTCGCACGGCGCGGCGGCGAATATAGGGTTCGCACACCTCGTCCATCCGGATGGCGGAAATAACCCGTGTGAATACGCCCACTTCCTCAAGCGCGGACTGCATGCCCAATGCGTTCATGACGGTGGCAAGCATTCCCATGTAATCCGCCGTCGTACGCTCCATCCCTTGCGCCGAACCGCTAAGGCCCCGAAAAATGTTGCCGCCGCCGATGACCATACAGATCTCGACGCCCAGATCGTGTACGGATTTCACCTCTTGCGCGATACGCTGAACGGTGGGCGGATGCAGGCCGAACCCCTGATCCCCCATCAGCGCTTCGCCCGATATTTTCAGCATCACGCGCTTGTATTTTGTCTTGGGGGTTTCGGTTGTCTCGGTCGAAGGGGATTGGCTCATGTTGCGCTCCGGGCTGGCACAGGTTTAATTCCGGCGCAAAATGAAGCAAAAGCACCGCAGGTTCAATGCGGAACGTTAGGAATAAGGCAGTCCAGATGGCCAACGCAATCTCATCGCGGTTTTGGGACATGTTGCCCCCCGTTCCGGATGACAAGCCTGTTCTGATCGCCGGGCCCACTGCGTCAGGAAAATCGGCGCTTGCGCTGCAGATTGCCGAAAAGTTCGGTGGTGTCATCGTCAATGCCGATGCAAGCCAGGTTTACGATTGCTGGCGGGTGATTTCAGCGCGCCCGTCGGTCGATGAAGAAGCCCGTGCGCCACACCGTCTCTATGGACACATTCCATTTGACCAGATCTATTCGGCAGGACACTGGCTGCGCGAGGTCAAACCCCTTTTGAACTCAGCTGAGCGTCCCATAATTGTGGGCGGCACCGGGCTGTACTTTTCAGCACTGACTGAAGGAATGGCAGAAATTCCCGCGACGCCACCTGAAGTGCGGGCGCAAGCGGATAAGATGGAACTGCCCGCTCTGATCGCAGGTGTCGATCCCGACACTTTGGACAAGCTGGACATCAACAACCGCGCCCGCGTTCAGCGCGCATGGGAAGTGCAGACCGCGACCGGACGCAGTTTGTCGGACTGGCAGGTAGATACCCCACCCCCGGTTCTTGCCTTGTCTGATACCGTTCCCATTGTTCTTGACGTCGACAAAAACTGGCTGCTGGACCGTATCATTCGTCGCTTTGATCTCATGCTGGAAACAGGGGCCTTGGACGAGGTTGAAGCGATGCTGGATCGGTATGATCCGACCCTGCCGGCCTGCAAGGCCATCGGCGTCCCGGAACTGGTTGCTTACCTCGATGGCCGAATGACTATGGATCAGGCCCGGGAACGCGCCACGATCTCCACTCGGCAGTTTGCCAAGCGTCAGCGCACGTGGTTCAGGGCCAGGATGGGAAAGTGGAATCCCGTAGACTTCTCAAAATGATACTAAACATTCCTAACTGAGTGCCGGACACTCTGGCGCATCTTGAATATGTTGCTTCAAGGCCCGCCAAAACCCGCCGGTCGCGAACGACTTTGTGTACGAATGTATTCATTTCCAAAAGCTCCATCACGCCGCGACTCGCCCGGATGAACGGGGCGCATATGTCGTTTTTGTACTCTGTATGCCGATTTCGAACATTGACGTAATCCGAATTCTGGTGCGGAATACGTTCATGGGGAATGTGAGAATCCAAAAAAGAAGACCCAATTGCTCGTTGAATGCGACCGGCCGGTCTGCCTGATTCCGAGCACACTAAATCGACAAATGTACCACAGGGAGACATCTTGATGAAAAATCGTACCATGACCGGGGCACCAGTTCACTGGGCGGCAGAGATGCACGCGCAGGAATACCGTGACGGCAAGCTAAGCCGCCGCGAGTTCCTGACCCGCGCCACGGGGCTGGGTGTTACGGCTGCTGCGGCATACGGCATGATCGGCCTGGTAGCTCCGGCGCGCGCCGCTGGTGAAGATGCCAAACAGGAAGGCGGAACTATTCGTGTTCAGACCGAGGTTCGCGCACTGAAAGACCCGCGCACCTATGACTGGTCGCAAATCGGCAACTACAGCCGCGGTACTCTTGAATATCTGGTCGAGTACAACTCGGACGGTACATTCCGGGGCATGCTGCTGGAAGGCTGGGAAATCAACGACGACGCGACAGAATATACCCTCAAGGTTCGTCCGGGTGTGAAGTGGAACAATGGCGACGACTTCACGGCCGACGATGTGGCGTTCAACATTGCGCGTTGGTGCGACAAGTCTTCGGAAACCAACTCGATGGCGGGTCGCTTTGCAACGCTGGTCGATGAAGGGACGGGTCAGGCTATCGAAGGTGGCATCGAGGTCGTGGACCCGACGACCGTAAAGCTAAACCTGCCCAAATCCGACATTTCGCTGATTGCGGGCATGTCTGACTATCCGGCAGCGATCGTTCACCAGTCCTTCAGCGAAAATGACCTGCTGAACAACGTGGGCACCGGTCCGTATCTGATGAGCGAACTGGAAGTCGGCGTCAAAGGTGTTCTTGTCCGCAACGAGGAACATACCTGGTGGGGCGAGGAAGTTTTCGGCCGTCCGGCGCTCGACCGTATCGAATACATTGACTACGGCACCGACCCGTCTGCGTGGCTGGCGGCTCTGGAATCTGATGAAGTCGACATGCTGTACGAGTCGGTTGGTGAATTCATCGACGTCATGGACGGCCTCGGCTACGTGAAATCCGAAGTTATCACCATGGCTTCGATTGTAATCCGTCCGAACCAGCTGGCCGAAGTTGACGGCAAGCAACCCTATGCGGACAAGCGTGTGCGCCAGGCTCTTCAGATGGCCGTGGATAACTCGGTCTGTCTGGAACTGGGCTATGGCGGCCGTGGCACAACTGCCGAAAACCATCACGTCGGTCCGATCCATCCGGAATACCCTGAACTGCCACCGCAGAAGGTTGACCCGGAAGGTGCGCGCAAGCTGATGGAAGAGGCCGGTATGGCCGATTTCGAGCACGAGCTGATCTCGATCGACGACGATTGGCGCCGCAACACGACAGACGCCGTGGCGGCGCAGCTTCGCGATGCGGGCATCAACGTCAAACGGACCGTTCTGCCGGGCAACACATTCTGGAACGACTGGGTGAAGTATCCCTACAGCTCGACCAACTGGAACCACCGTCCACTGGGTGTTCAGATCTGGGCGCTGGCCTACAAATCGGGCGAAGCCTGGAACGAATTCGGCTGGTCCAATCCTGACTTCGACGCGATCCTCGACGAAGCGCTTGCCATCGCGGATGCGGACAAACGCCGCGAGGTCGCTGCACGTGGCGCCGCGCTGATCCAGGAAGAAGGTGTGACGATCCAGCCATACTGGCGCGCACTCTACCGTCACATGAAGGACGGGTTGGTGGGCACCGACATGCACGTGTCGTTCGAACACCACCACTACAAGTGGGGTTGGGCAGCCTAAACACTGCCGACTGCAAACCGGGGGCGCCTGATCGGGGCGCCCCTTTCCAGCCGCAGACTAGCCGACACGGGGTCGGATGTCCGAGGCCAGATAATGGTCCAATGATCTGCGGAACACCTGAACAACGGGGCCATCATGGGACTTTTCATCCTCCGTCGGTCAGGCGTGATGCTGCTTACAGCTTTGTGTCTGACATTCGTGGTCTTCTTTCTGACCAATCTTTACCCGAATCTTGAAAAACTGGCCAAGACACAGGGCAACCAGCGGATGTCGGACGAGCAGGTGGAAGCCTGGCTTGAAAACCGCGGCTACAGAGAGCCGATGCTGATCAAATACGGCCAATGGCTGGGTGTTGCCCCCGGGTTCACCAACACGCTGGCGGACGGACAGTTTGTCGGCACCTGTGTACGCCCTGGAACGACCCCGGAAACGACGCCCAGCTATTGCGGCGTTCTGCAGGGTGAATGGGGCTATTCGACCGTATTCAAGGACGACGTCGGCAGCATTGTCGCCAAGCGTCTGGGGAATACCGGGTATCTGATGTTCTGGGTTCTGGTCCTGATGGTTCCTTCGGCACTGTTGGTCGGTGTACTGGCGGGGATGCGGGAAGGATCGGCGCTGGACCGTTCCCTGTCGACATTTTCGATCATCACGACAGCGACACCTGAATATGTGTCCGGTGTTATCTTCATCGCGATCTTCACCTCGTCCACGGTCGGCCTGAAATGGTTCAAGGGCACGGCAACACAGGCGATGGACAACCCGACATTCGAGAACTTCTTTCTGCCGGTTCTGACCATTGCCCTTTACGGGATGGGATATATCGCCCGGATGACCCGCGCCTCGATGACCGAGGTGATGACCGCTCAATACATCCGGACCGCCCGTCTGAAAGGGGTATCGTTCGGCAATATCGTGATGAAACACGCATTGCGCAACGCACTGATCGCGCCGTTCACCGTCATCATGCTGCAGTTCCCATGGCTGCTGAATGGTGTCGTGATCGTCGAGACCCTGTTCAACTACAAGGGTTTCGGTTGGGCGCTGGTGCAAGCCGCGGGCAACAACGACATTCAGCTGTTGCTGGCAATCTCGGTCGTGTCGGTCTTCGTGGTGCTGATCACGCAGCTGATCTCGGATATCGGCTATGTGTACCTCAACCCGCGCATCCGCATTTCGTAAGGGAGATAGAACATGGAACCTCTAAGCTGGACCGGCTCTATCGCCTTTCTGAATCCCCTGCTGATGATCGCGATTGCGGTACTGGTATTGTCGATCCTGGTCTGGATTCTGGCCAGTATCGTCCTGCCCGAAGCCCAGGTGAGCGTCAATCCGGATGGCACGCTCAGCTCGGCCGGCGGGGTGCGTGGGCTGATACAGTCGTCATTGCGCCTTAGTTTTCTGGCCTCAGTCGGCCTGGTGCTTGCCTATATCGTGCTGGGCATCCTGTTCGGAACCGGTGCCGGTATCATCGGGGCCATCTCGCAACAATTCCTGCCTGTCTGGGTGTCACTGATCATACTTTACGCCATGTCGATCGCCTTCAAGCGGCGGCTGGGTCTGTACGGCAAACTGTACGACAGCCCAATCGGCATGATCGGTTTTGGCCTTGTCATGTTCTGGGTCTTTACCGGGATCTTCGGAGCGATGGACCTGATCGTGACGCACGACCCGCTGGCGCAAGTCTCGGGTATGAAGAACAAGGTCCCCGGCACTCCGCTGCCAAACCTGGAGGAAGGCGAATTCGCCTGGTATCTGCTGGGTGGAGACAATCTTGCGCGCGATGTGTTCAGCCGGATGGTCAAGGGCGCCTGGATCGTTGTGCAGATCGCACCACTGGCCACCATGTTTGCATTCATGGTCGGGATCACGTTGGGTCTGCCGGCCGGTTACTATGGCGGACGGCTGGACACGTTTCTGTCGTTCCTCGCCAACCTGATCCTGGCCTTCCCCGTGATCCTGCTGTTCTATCTGCTGGTCACTCCGGAGATCGTCGCGACAGGTGTGCCGAACTACATGGCGGCCGTCCTGTTCCTGTTCCCGATCCTGTTCCTTGGCGTGCTGCTGAACTCGCGCTATTACACGCGGCCAAAATTCCGAACGCCACTTCTGATCGGAGTATTGGGCGTTGCGATCTGGATGTACCTGTCGCTGATTTCGACAGGCGGTTACGTGATCAACACCGATGACTATCGCATCTGGGGCCTGCCGACTTATCTGGATCTGTTCGATATTCCGGGCGGTATTCTGGTCGTGTTCGTTTCGGTGGTCTTTGTGAACTCACCAACCGTGTTCCGTATCGTCCGTGGCCTCGCGCTGGACATCAAGACACGCGACTATGTTGCGGCGGCGCAAACCCGGGGTGAAGGTCCCTGGTACATCATGCTATGGGAAATCCTGCCAAACGCGCGCGGCCCGCTGATCGTCGATTTCTGTCTTCGTATCGGCTATACCACCATCCTTCTGGGAACGTTGGGTTTCTTCGGATTGGGTTTGCCGCCTGAAAGCCCGGACTGGGGTTCGACGATCAACGAGGGGCGCAAGCTGTTGTCGATCTATCTGCACCCGGCCCTTCCGCCCGCACTTGCGCTCTTGTCACTGGTTCTTGGTTTGAACCTGCTGGCAGATGGTTTGCGCGAAGAAAGTCTGAAGGACTGATGTGATCGAGGCCGGGGGCCCTGCCCCCGGACCCCCGGAGTATTTTCGAAAAGATGAAGTTGGTCGCTTGAACAGCTTCATCAGGGAGTAGGAAACAATGAACAAACTGGCGGAATATGACGGCCCGATCCTGGAGATCGACAAGCTGTCGATTTCATTCTTTACCCGCCTGCGGGAAATACCCGCCGTAATGGATTTCTCGGTCAGTGTGCAGCCAGGCGAAGCCGTGGGACTGGTCGGTGAATCCGGTTGCGGGAAATCGACCGTTGCGCTGGGTGTCATGCAGGACCTGGGGAAGAACGGGCGTGTCGTGGGTGGTACGATCAAGTTCAAGGGCCGCGATCTGTCCGAGATGACCACTGAGGAGTTGCGCGACATTCGCGGCAACGAGATCGCGATGATCTATCAGGAGCCGATGGCCTCGCTGAACCCGGCAATGAAGATCGGCAAGCAGCTGATGGAAGTGCCGATGATCCACGAGGGTGTGGGCGCTGAAGAGGCCTATGCCCGTGCGCTGGAGGTGGTCACCGATGTGCGTCTGCCCGACCCCGAGCGGATGTTGAACTCATTCCCGCACCAGTTGTCGGGCGGTCAGCAGCAGCGGATCGTGATCGCCATGGCGCTAATGTCGAAACCGACATTGCTGATCCTTGACGAGCCGACGACCGCACTGGACGTGACGGTCGAGGCGGCGGTCGTCGAACTGGTCAAGGACCTGGGCAAGAAATACGGCACCTCGATGCTGTTTATCTCGCACAACCTCGGTCTGGTTCTGGAAACCTGCGACCGGCTGTGCGTGATGTATTCGGGTGAGGCTGTCGAGCGCGGTTCGATCAAGGATGTGTTCGACGAGATGCAGCACCCCTATACGCAGGCGTTGTTCCGTTCGATACCTCTGCCGGGGGCGGACAAGAATTCGCGCCCGCTGGTCGCCATTCCCGGGAACTTCCCCTTGCCCCATGAGCGGCCTCCGGGATGCAACTTTGGTCCGCGCTGCGATTATTTCGAGGAAGGGCGCTGTGATGCGCAGGACATCCTGATGCAGGCGGTGCCCGGCAATGACCGGCACCACACGCGCTGTCTGAAATTCCAGGAGATCGACTGGAACGCGCCGATCACTGTTGGGGAACAGAAGGAGAAGGCCGAGATCGGCCGAACCGTTCTCAAGATGGACAACCTCAAGAAATACTACGAGGTTGCGGCGAACGCCTTGTTCGGTGGCGGCGAGAAGAAGGTGGTGAAAGCCAACGAAACACTGAGTTTCGAGGCGCATGAATCCGAAACGCTGGCCATTGTGGGTGAATCCGGTTGCGGCAAATCCACCTTTGCCAAGGTCCTGATGGGGCTTGAAACGGCAACCGACGGTCAGATTCTTCTGGATAACCGCAATATCGAACAGGTCCCGATCGAGGAACGTGACGCCAAGACCGTTGGCGAAGTTCAGATGGTGTTCCAGAACCCTTTTGATACGCTGAACCCCTCGATGACGGTGGGGCGTCAGATCATTCGCGCATTGGAGATCTTTGGCGTCGGCAACTCCGAGGCAGAGCGCAAGAAGCGGATGCTGGAACTGCTGGATCTGGTGAAACTGCCCCGCGCCTTCGCCGACCGCATGCCGCGTCAGTTGTCGGGCGGCCAGAAGCAACGGGTCGGTATTGCCCGTGCCTTTGCCGGTGACGCACGCATCGTTGTGGCGGACGAGCCCGTTTCCGCGCTTGATGTGTCGGTGCAGGCTGCCGTGACCGATCTGTTGATGGAAATTCAGCGCAAACAGAAGACGACGCTGCTGTTCATCAGTCACGATCTGTCGATCGTGCGCTATCTCAGCGACCGAGTGATGGTGATGTATCTGGGCCATGTGGTCGAACTTGGGACCACAGATCAGGTCTTTGCGCCACCATATCATCCATATACCGAAGCCCTGCTGAGCGCGGTGCCCATCGCGGATACGTCGATCCAGAAAGAGCACATTGTTCTGGAAGGCGATATTCCGTCGGCCATGAACCCGCCGCCGGGATGCCCGTTCCAGACCCGCTGTCGGTGGAAGTCACAGGTGCCGGATGGACTGTGCGAGCAACGCGTCCCGCCTGTTCAGACACTGGCGGACGGTCATCAGGTCAAATGTCATTTGGCCGAGGATATCCTTGCCCGAATGGAGCCGGTCATCAAGATTGCCGCAGAATAGGCAACGTGAATCTATTGACAAAGGCCGGTCGTCAGACCGGCCTTTGCTTTTTCGCGCCGCATATTTTTGGACGGCGCCCGGGATATGTTGTGAGTGGTAGCCCCGGTCAGAATTGTGCTCACCCGGTCAGGACGTTGTTTCCGAAATGCATGAATTCCTGATCCATGCCTGCGACCTCGCCGGCCTCCAGTTTCAGACCGGCACTGTCGAGCATCGTATGGCTCTTTTGCGCCTTCACCCATTCATCTGCGGACTGCAACGTTGTCAGCGTGTATGACGTCACTTCGTTCAGGTAATGGGTCGGGATGATTACCTTGGGTTTCAGCCCGGCCACGATATCATTGCCCTGATCATAACTGAGGATGTGCTGGGATCCGTCCACCGGCAGGGTGAGAACATCCACCTGCCCGATGGCATCCCAGAATTCCTGCGGCGGATTGTGGCGGTTGTCGCCCCAGATCAGGGTGCGGATCCCGCCGGTTTCGACGAGGTAGACGACCATGTCCATGTGGCCGACATTGTTCGGCGGGCAGGCCTCGGCTCCGAATTCCGCCAGCGCATTGGTCCAGTCATACCAGCCCGGCGCAACGCAGGCATGCTTGTCCGCAAACCCGGTAATCTTGAGATCGGCAAATTCAAAGTTTCCCACCATCCTGTCCAGCACCATGGTCGAACTCGGCCGTTCGATCGCATCATGATCGAAATGCGCGTGGGTCGACATGGTTATGTCCACGGATATCTGCGGAAACTCATTGCGGAACCAAAGACCCCATGCACCGGACGGATCGTCACGCCACGGGTCGAACAGAACCGTCGCCCCGTTTGGCGATGTGATCTTGATTGCGCAGTGACCGTAATAATCAATCCCCACAGCGCCGGTCGAAGCCTGACCGGTCGAGCCCTGCAGGTCGATGACGTGGTTGTTGTTCCCGGGCTGAAGCCAGGCTTGCGATTGCGCCTGTACCGGCGATCCGGCAACCAGAGACACCCCTGCCCCCACACCTGCCGCACCAGCAGCCAGAAAGAATGATCGGCGCGACAGGCCGGGTGCCAGTGTGTCCCGTGATCCATTCATGACTGTTGGCTTCAGATCCTTGCGATCCATGTGTTGACCTCCGTGTTGGTTAGGTGCGGTACGATCCGCACCTTCACAGGCAGGCTAACAAGCAAAGGTATCCATTCTCAGACGAGAAATATCGGGGGGTAATAAGGGGGCGTTCCCCATATTCAACCTTCACGAAATCGTGAGCAGATGGCTGCGCAGGTTCTGATCGCGGCCTTCTAGGCCAAGTTTCTTGCGAATGTTGTTTCGGTGAAAATCAATAGTCGAAGTTTCGCGGCACAGAACCTTGGCTATGTCCTTGGTGGTCTTTCCCGGCATAACAAGCTGGGCGATTTCAATTTCTGTCGGTGTCATGATCGAAAACGCGTCCGACAACTTGTCAGAGATATCCGAGGTGATCTGTTTCAGATTATCCTCGGCAAGATCCAGATACGCGTGAGATACGTCTTCTGCGTTCAGATGATCGCGCAGTTTGTGCAGATACGGAAGAACCATGGCCCGAACCTGCTCGACAATCTTCTGGTCCCGGTTCTTCCGGTCGTCGTCGAGGCTGGACAACAATACACGCAAGGCTGTGTTGGTCTCTCGCAGTTCTTTCGTGCGGGATTGAACCCTGTCTTCCAGTTGCGCCAGCGTCTCATTCAGTTTCGCCTCAAGCGCGCGGCGCAGATAAACCTCCTGCAACAAAGCCAAATCAGCTTCGACCATGCGGGCGAACTGGATCAATCCCTCGCGGAAAAGCAGCGCGCGGCGGTTGCGGTGGCGGTCCAGCACGCAGATCGTTCCGAATATCTCGCCGTCCGGCCACTTCAGCGGCAACCCGATATAAAAGGACATGCCGTGTTCAAGGTCTTCATTTTCGTTCCAGACCGGGTCACATGTCGCGTCCTCGACAACCAGTTCACCGTCGCGTTCGAAGACGCCCTGACAATACAGCTTCGGGTGCAGTTGAAAATTCATGCCGACGGGATAGGGGTTTTGCGGGTGTTCGGACGTGACCAGAACCCTGTGATCGGGCGCATCCGTCTTCATAATCAGGCTGGCCGGAACATCGGCGAGCTGCGCCACAAGATCCACCAACCGCTGCCAATTGGCCATTGTACCTTGCGGGATGTCCGGGCGATTGTGTGGCATCGGATGCCTCGTTGGTGATGGAGCTTTCCCTCTCAGGTTAGGCTGACCGTAACCCGGCGATCAAGAATCCGCCCCTCCGCAGTGCAGCGAGGCCATTTCAGCCGCCCCAAATCACCTTCACGTAGTTCTGGGTCTCCGCATAAGGCGGTATTCCACCGTGCTTTTCCACGGCCAGGGGGCCGGCGTTATACGCCGCCAGAGCCAGCGGCCAGGATTTGAACTTGCGATATTGCCACGACAGGTACCGCGCGCCACCTTCCAGATTTTGCTTTGGATCAAGCGGATCAACCCCCAGCAGATTGGCGGTCTGCGGCATGAGTTGCGCCAGCCCAAGCGCCCCCTTGTGGGACTTCGCAGTAGGGTTCCAGCCACTTTCCTGCTGCACCAGCCGCAGGAAAAGGTCTTCGGGGATGCTGTGCTTGCGCGCAGCGTCACGGGCCAGCGCCAGATATTGCCCCCGGTATTTGCCGGTATAACGTTTGTTGAATTTCCCCTGGGCGGATTTCGGTTTGAGCCGCTCGGACCCGCGGTACTGGGTCGCGGACCTGCTATCCAGGACTTTGGCCTGCTTTAGGAATATGTCCTTGCGGCTTTTGCTGGACAACGTCTGCGCACTGGCTGGAACCGACGCCAGCAACAGGCCCAGAACAAAGAAGCCACCAATCATAGACCGCATTTATGCTTATCCTGCTCACTCAAAACTCTGCCGGAGTATAGGTATTCCAGCCAATAATGAAAGCTTGGTAAAAAAATCCTGAGAGTTTTCCCGCCGGGTGTTGTAACCATCAACTCTGTTTCAACCGGATCGCAGTCCGTATAGGGTCGCTCAGGAACACAGGCGCCAGATTCGGGCGCGATCAAGTCAGAACAGTACGGGGAAATACATGGCGGGTTCAGTCAACAAGGTCATTCTGGTCGGCAATCTTGGCCGCGATCCTGAAGTGCGAACATTCCAGAATGGCGGCAAGGTCTGCAACCTTCGCATCGCCACGTCCGAGACATGGAAGGACCGCAATACAGGTGAGCGGCGCGAACGGACCGAATGGCACTCGGTTGCAATCTTCAACGAAGGTCTGGTTCGCGTGGCCGAGCAGTATTTACGCAAGGGCTCGAAGGTCTATCTTGAAGGTCAGTTGCAGACGCGTAAATGGCAGGACCAGTCTGGCCAGGACCGCTATTCGACCGAAGTTGTTTTGCAAGGATTTGGCTCAACCCTGGTCATGCTGGATGCACGCGGTGAAGGCGGCGGTGGTGGCTATGGCGGAAGCCAGTCCGGTGGCTATGGCGGTGGTCAGGCCGGCGGAGGCTATGGCGACTCCTACGGCGGCCAGTCCAGCGCACCGTCCCCTGCATCAGGCGGAATCGACGACGACGAGATTCCGTTCTAAGCATAGCGGAGACATATCATGACATGGTCCTTCTCTCTCGGCCGGCTGCTCGGGTCCGAACTGAGGGTCCATGTCACCTTTTTCCTCTTGCTCGCCTGGATCGGGTTCGCGGCCTATACGCAGGGTGGATGGAATGCAGCCCTGCAAAACATCATCTTTGTCCTGCTGCTGTTTGCCTGTGTGGTGGCGCACGAATTCGGGCACGCGCTTATGGCACGGCTGTTCGGCATCAAAACCCCGGACATAACCCTTTTGCCCATCGGTGGCCTTGCTCGGCTTGAACGCATGCCGGAAAAGCCAATGCAAGAGGTCTGGGTGGCGCTGGCCGGGCCGGCGGTCAATATCGTGATCTGGTTTGTGCTGGTCACTTTTGGCGCCAGCATGCCCATTGAAACGATGGCCCAGATCGACTCGGTCCATATCGGACTTCTGAACCGGTTGGCCTATATCAATCTCCTGCTTGCTGCATTCAACATGATCCCGGCATTTCCGATGGATGGCGGACGCGTTTTCCGGGCCCTGCTGTGTCTCAAGATGGACCGGGTCAAAGCCACCCGCGTTGCAGCAATGGGCGGCCAAGTTGTGGCGATTGGTTTGGGCTTTCTCGGCCTGAATACAGGCAACCCCATTCTGGTGCTCATAGCTGTCTTTGTTTTTATCGCGGCCAACGCGGAAAGTCAGGATGTCGCAATGCGGTCTGTGGCCCGGCGGGTATTGGCGCGCGACGCCATGATCACCGAATTTCATCCGCTTTCGCCCGACGATACGCTCGACACCGCGGCGCAGGCCGTCATTCATACCACGCAGCACGAGTTTCCGGTGATTGAAGCCGACGGAACGCTATTGGGATTCGTGACCCGCAACCGCCTATTTGCCGCTCTTGAGGGAGATCGTCCCAGATCAGACCCTGCCACTTCGATTATGGAGACGGATATTCCGTCGGTTCAATTGACCAGTGGCCTGGAAACCGTTCTGGATGGTCTGCACAAAGGCGCACCCGCAATTGCCGTCCGAACTGCCGGTGGGCGCATGATTGGGTATATCACACGCGAAAATATCGGTGAGCTGATGGTTCTGCGCGGTCGCTGAAAGCACCTTACAATCAGCTGATTGAAAGAGCATCCTCAAGCACGGACAGGACCGCATCGCGCGGAACATCAGAGGTCACAAAAGCCTGACCTATCCCGCGCGCCAGAATAAATCGCAATTGGCCATCAATGACCTTCTTGTCCTGCGCCATCAGATCCACCAACGCCTCGGCCCCCGGCAATTCACCGGGAATGTCAGCCAGATCCGTTTTCATCCCCATCGCCCGAAGATGTGCCCGCACCCTGCTGGGATCTTCCTGCGAGCATAGACCCAGCCGTGAGGACAGTTCAAAAGCCAGGGCACATCCAATGGCGACACCTTCCCCATGCAAAAGCCTGTCCGAATATCCTGTTGCCGCCTCGAGTGCGTGACAGAACGTATGACCAAGATTCAGCAAGGCTCGATCACCCTGCTCAGTCTCGTCGCGCGCAACGATGTCGGCTTTCATCTGGACGGACCGGGTTACGGCGTGCACGCGGGCCTGCATATCACCGGACGACACCGAAGGCCCATTCGTTTCAAGCCACTCAAAGAACGCGGCATCGCCCAACAAGCCGTATTTTACCACTTCCCCGTAGCCCGAAAGAAAGTCCCGCTGTGTCATGGAGCCCAAGACCGAGGTATCCGCAAGCACCAGTGAGGGCTGGTGAAACGCGCCAATCAGGTTTTTGCCTTGGGGTGCGTTTATACCCGTCTTTCCACCGACCGAGCTGTCGACCTGCGCCAGCAGCGAGGTCGGGATCTGCACGAACCGCACACCGCGCCGCAACACCGCAGCGGCAAATCCGGCCAGATCGCCAATGACGCCGCCGCCGAGGGCGACAACGACATCGCGCCGTTCGATCTTTTCCGCCAGCAGCCATTCCACTGCACGTTCAAAATGAGGCCAGCTTTTTGTCGCCTCGCCGGCGGGTAGCGCCAGCGCGCTCATGCTGATGCCCGCAGATTGCAGCCCATCGCGCAAACCATCCAGGTGTAATGCGGCGACATTCGCATCCGTCAGAACCGCCACTTTTGGCCGATGCAGCAAGGGCGCGATAAACTCGCCGGACTTCGCCAACAGATCGGGTCCAATCTCAACGTTGTAAGACCGATCTCCAAGTTCCACATTTACGGTTTGATGCATTTATTTTTGTTCCAGAACGTCCGGGCGCGTCATCAAAGACTCGATTACCCGGTTCACCATATTGTCGATCGAAATTTCGCCGTCCGAAACAACGGTCAGATCAGCCCGCGCATAGACCGGCACGCGATCTTCATACAAGGCGCGTAAGGTCGCGTGGGGATCAGCCGTGCGCAGCAAGGGGCGCGTGTCTTTGTGCCGGACCCGGTTCCACAACACATTCAGATCGGCGCGCAGCCAGACCGACACCCCACGTTCGCTGATCATCCGTCGGTTATCCCCCGACAAAAATGCGCCACCGCCGGTCGAGAGGATGCCTTTTTCCTCATCCAGAAGCCGCCCGATGACCTGGTTTTCCTTGGTCCGGAAAAAGGATTCACCATCGCGTTCAAAGATTTCCGGGATCGTCATATTCGCCGCCGATTCGATTTCGGCATCGCTGTCCAGAAAGGGCACGCCAAGCCGCGCAGCAAGGGCGCGGCCCACGGCCGTCTTTCCTGCACCCATCATTCCCACCAAAACAACCGTTTTGTGCAGTGCAAAGCCTGCTGACGGGTCAACCGTGCGGGTGTTATGCTTAATTTCGCTCATTTCACCGTGAATGACGTGATCTTGTGAAAATTGCCAGTTATAACTTGGTCAAAATCAAAAATTGAGGCAGCGTTGAGCCATGGGCCGCTTGATCAAGTTCGTTATATATATCATTTGCCTGAGTTTCATCGGGTTGGTCGCCTATACCTATGTTGGCCCATACTTCGGCGCGGACTTCTCTGCCCCGCAAAGTGAAATACGCGAACCGGTTGATTTGGATGCGAATTAAAGCAGCGGCGGTTTTGCTGGTTCTGGCTGGTACGGCGCAAGCGCAACAGGAACCTCTCTCGGCCATTGACTGGTTGACCGATCCGCCCGAAAACCTGCCAGGTACAGTTCTGCTGGAACCCCCGGTTACCCAGACCGGCATTCAGCCCGACGTCCAGGTCACCCCGCTCGAGGCTTTGTCGCAACCGTTGGGCCTCGTGTCATCATCGGTCACCGGGCTGCCGGTCGATCTGTGGCAGAACAGCGATCCAGGTCGTCTGGCCGAGCTGATTGCGGATGTTCCGGTCAAATACAATGCAGCCATGCAAAAGTTGCTATTCACTCTGCAGCTCTCTGAAGCGCGGGCGCCCTCGGGACCAGAAGCGGAAGAAACGCTGTTATTGGCCCGCCTGGACCGGCTGATGCAATTGGGGGCCGCTGATCCCGCCCAGTCACTGGTTCAGCTTGCCGGACCAACCGACAGCCAGGCGCGATTTCAACGCTGGTTTGACGCCACACTTCTGACTGGCGACGAGGACCGCAGCTGCACCGCTTTGATTGCACAGCCTTATCTGTCGACCGACTACGCTGCTCAAATCTTCTGTAAGGCACGCCGCGGAGACTGGGTCTCGGCCGCGCTGACACTGGAAGCCGCGCATGCGTTGCAAATTCTGCCCGACGAAGATCTGGCGGTTCTTGATCGCTTCCTTAGCCCTGAACTGTTTGAAGGGGCCGCCTATCTGCCGCAGCCTGAAAACCCCGATCCGCTGAGTTTCCGGCTGTTTGAAGCCATTGGCGAACGCTTGCCCTCGGCCCCTTTGCCCCGAGCATTTGCAAACGCGGACCTGCGCGATGTTGCAGGTTGGAAAGCCCAGATCGAGGCAGCCGAACGTTTGACGAGAATCGGCGCTTTGACCCCCAATCAGTTGCTTGGCCTTTATACCGAACGCAAACCTGCGGCGTCGGGCGCGGTCTGGGATCGGGTTGCGGCTGTTCAACGGTTTGAAAGCGCGCTTGAAACCGGGAACCCCGACTCCATTGCCGAAGCCCTGCTGACGGTCTGGAACCAGATGCACGACATCGGGCTGGAAGTTCCTTTTGCCGAACTGTTTGCCGAACGGCTGTCGCGGGTTACGCTGCCAGATGACGCATCCGAAGCCTTGCGCTGGCGCATTCTGCTTTTGTCTGAATTGTACGAAGCCGCTGCAATTGACATACCGGAAACGGACCAAGGAACACAGTTTCTGGCAGCACTGGCCCAAGGTGATCCCGGTCGTGCCAAATCACCATCTCCACTTGCAGATGCCGTTGCCGAGGGGTTTGTCTGGGCCGCACCGATCCCATCCGACATCGAAACCTTGCTGGCCAATGATCAGCTGGGCGAGGCCATTCTGGAGGCCATGACCCTTTTTGCCCATGGTGCACGCGGAAATCTTGTGGACCTGACCGCGGCCATCGCCACTTTGCGCCGCGTCGGACTTGAAGATACAGCCCGTCGCGCGGCGCTTCAGTTGCTGATCCTTCAAGGAGTTTGAGAATGGCATCCCCGGCCACTCAGGACTTGTGGATTTCCACCTTTTTACAGGCTCAGGCGGCAGAACTTGGGGCGGCAACCAACACCCTGCTGGCCTATGGGCGTGATCTGAAAGATATTGCGGCCTGGCTGGAGCGGCGGTCTTCGAGTTTCGCTGACGCCGACAGGGACCGGATCGAAGCCTATCTGATCGATTGCGACGCACAGGGGCTGTCTCGCTCGACCCGCGCGCGGCGATTATCGGCCATCAAGCAATTGTACCGGTTCGCCTTCGAGGAAGGCTGGCGCGACACCAACCCGGCCATTCAGATCAAGGGTCCCGGACGGCCCAAACGATTGCCCAAAACGCTGGATGTACCCGAGGTCGACAGGCTGCTGGACGCCGCACGCCAAACCGGGCGCAGTGTCGCGGATCGGGTTCGCAATACCTGCCTGATGGAGCTTCTTTACGCCACGGGAATGCGTGTGACCGAGCTGGTCTCGCTGCCGGTTTCATCGGCGCGTGGCGATCCGCGCATGCTTCTGGTCCTGGGCAAAGGCGGGAAAGAGCGGATGGTGCCCCTGTCCCCGCCTGCCCGCGATGCGTTGGCGGCATGGCTGCCCCTGCGGGACGAGGCCGAAGACCAAACGGTCGCGAAAGGTGGGCAAAGATCCCGGTTTCTGTTCCCGTCCCGGGGCAAGTCCGGCCATTTGACACGGCACAGGTTCTTTTTGCTGGTCAAGGAACTGGCGGTTCAGGGCGGTGTTTCGCCCGAAAAGGTCACACCGCACACTCTGCGCCATGCTTTTGCCACCCACCTCTTGGCCAATGGCGCAGATCTTCGGTCGATCCAGACCTTGCTGGGTCATGCGGATGTGGCGACCACGGAAATCTACACTCATGTTCTGGACGAACGCCTGTCAGAACTGGTGTTGGAGCATCACCCGCTGGCGAAAGACCCGGACAACAAGGGCTAAACCCTTGATCCGGAGGGGTGGCACCCCCATAACAATCGCAACCGCATCAACAATAAAGAACAATGGAACCCACTTCTTCACTGATCGACGGCGCTTTTTGGTTCACCACCGGCGCAATCCTATTTTTGCTTGTTCTGTCAGGTTTCTTTTCGGGATCCGAAACGGCATTGACCGCGTCATCCCGCGGCAAGCTGCGGGTACAAGCCGACAAGGGATCACGCGGTGCGCAAAAAGCGTTGGACATTACCGACGACAATGAACGCCTGATCGGTTCGGTTCTGCTGGGCAACAATCTGGTCAATATTCTTGCCGCCTCGCTGGCAACGGCACTTTTTACGCGACTGTTCGGCGAAAGCGGTGTGGCGCTGGCAACGCTGGTGATGACCTTGTTGGTTTTGATCTTTGCCGAGGTTCTGCCAAAGACCTATGCCATCACGAACGCGGAAAAAGCAGCCGCCGCGGTGGCTCCTCTCATCGGAATCGTGGTGACGGTGTTTTCCCCTGTCGTCGCGGCGGTGCGTCTGCTGGTGCGCGGCGTGTTGCGCCTGTTTGGCGTTCAGATTGACCCCAACAGCAACATCCTTGCCGTGCGCGAAGAAATCGCGGGCGCCCTGCATCTGGGACATTCCGAAGGCGTGGTCGAAAAAGAAGACCGGGACCGTATTCTGGGCGCGCTTGATCTGGGCGATCGCGCGGTGGAAGAGATCATGCTGCATCGATCCAATATCGAAATGATCGATGCGGACGACGCGCCCGAAAAAATTCTGAAACAATGTCTGGAAAGCCCGCACACCCGCTTGCCCGTCTTCCGCGACGAGCCCGAGAACATTGTCGGCGTCGTGCACGCCAAGGACCTGTTTCGCGCCATGTATGCCCAGGTGGGCGGACACGACGGCGACACAGACCGGCTGAAGTCCTTCGACATCTCCAAGGTAGCCACCGATCCGTATTTCGTTCCCGAAACCACTACTTTGGACGATCAGATGCGGGAATTCCTGCGCATGCACAGTCATTTTGCACTGGTTGTCGATGAATACGGCTCGCTCCGCGGCCTGATCACGCTTGAGGACATTCTTGAAGAGATCGTGGGCGAAATCGCCGATGAGTTCGATCTGGACGAAGAAATAGCGATTACGCGGACCGATGACGGGCAGTTTCTGGTCGAAGGCGCGATGACGATCCGAGACGTCAACCGCGCGATGGAATGGACCCTGCCCGACGAAGAGGCCAACACCGTCGCCGGCCTGGTCATTCACGAGGCGCAGATGATCCCGACTGTCGGACAGGTCTTTTCCTTCCACGGGTTCCGCTTTGAAGTCACCGCGCGGGAAGGCAACCGGATCACCGGGCTGAAGATCCGCCCACTCTGAAGCAGGATGCTATAGCAGCCAGCCGCAGGAGTCCGGCCTCCCAACGCAATCGATTGTTTGCGTGCCCAAGCGACACCCAATGTCGTATTTGGCGTTGCATCCCCTGCCCGCCGATACAGACTGGCATAAAACCTTGTGGAGCAAATCATGAATCTCACAACCCGGGTTGCCGTGATCGGCGGCGGTGTCGTCGGATGCTCGGTCCTGTACCACCTGACCAAACTTGGGTGGTCAGATGTTATGCTGCTGGAACGGTCAGAGTTGACCAGCGGATCCACCTGGCACGCGGCCGGGGGGTTTCACACACTGAACGGCGACACCAATATGGCTGCCCTTCAGGGCTATACCATCCGCCTGTACAAAGAGCTGGAAGAGATCACAGGCATGTCCTGTGGGCTGCATCACGTGGGTGGAGTCACGCTTGCCGATAATCAGGACCGGTTTGACATGCTTCTGGCTGAACGGGCCAAACATCGGTTCATGGGACTGGACACTGAAATCGTCGGGCCCGAAGAAATCCGCAAGATTGCGCCGATCACCAACACCGATGGCATCATCGGCGCGCTGTATGATCCGCTCGACGGGCATCTGGACCCGTCCGGTACGACCCATGCCTATGCCAAGGCGGCCCGGATGGGCGGGGCCACGATCGAAACCCATTGCATGGTTCGGGAAACCCGGCAACGGCCTGACGGTTCATGGGATGTCGTCACCGACAAGGGTACGATCCACGCCGAACATATTGTCAACGCTGGCGGCTTGTGGGCCCGCGAGGTCGGGGCGATGGCGGGTATCTATTTCCCGCTGCATCCGATGGAGCACCAGTATCTCGTTACCGACTCGATCCCGCAGATCGAAGCAATCATTGACGCAGGCGGCGAACACCCGCATGTGATGGACCCCGCTGGCGAAAGCTATCTGCGGCAGGAAGGACGCGGCCTGTGCATTGGGTTTTATGAACAGCCCTGCAAGCCTTGGGCCGTGGACGGAACCCCGTGGGAGTTCGGCCACGAATTGCTGCCCGATGATTATGACAAAATCACTGACAGTATCGAATTTGCCTATAAACGCTTCCCCGTTCTGGCCGAAGCGGGCGTGAAATCCGTGATTCACGGCCCGTTCACCTTTGCACCTGACGGGAACCCTCTGGTCGGGCCGGTGCCGGGCATGCGCAACTACTGGTCAGCTTGTGGCGTGATGGCCGGGTTCAGCCAGGGCGGTGGCGTTGGCCTGACGCTGGCGCAGTGGATGATCGAAGGCGAACCCGAACGGGACGTCTTTGCCATGGATGTTGCCCGCTTTGGCGATTGGATAAGCCCCGGTTACACCCGCCCTAAGGTGATCGAAAACTATCAGAAAAGGTTCAGCGTCGCCTACCCGAACGAGGAATTGCCCGCTGCGCGTCCAAACCAAACCACACCGATGTATGACATTTTCAGCAACATGGGCGCGGTCTGGGGGCAGCAATTCGGGCTGGAAGTTCCCAACTACTTTGCCCAAGGCGATGAGCCTGGCTACGAAACCCCGTCTTTCCGTCGTTCTGACGCATTCGAGGCCGCCGGCCGCGAGGTACGCGCGGTTCGTGAAGCGGTAGGTATCAACGAGGTTCACAACTTCGGAAAATACCGCGTCACGGGACCTGATGCCCGGGCCTGGCTGGACCGGATCATGGCGGGACGGATTCCGCAAACCGGGCGGCTGTCCCTGTCGCCGATGCTTTCTCCCAAAGGAAAACTGATCGGCGATTTCACCATTTCCTGTCTGGGTGAAACAGAATTTCAACTGACCGCCTCTTACGGCAGCCAGGCGTTTCACATGCGTTGGTTCCGGCAGAACCAAACCGGACATGTCGAGATTGAAAACATCAGCGATCGCCTGAACGGATTTCAGGTCGCGGGCCCCCTGGCCCGCGATGTTCTGGCAGCCTGTACGCGGGACGACGTATCAGGCCTGAAGTTCATGGATGTACGCCGCATGACGGTGGGCATGACCGACTGCATTGTTCAGAGGGTCAGCTATACCGGCGATCTGGGGTACGAGGTGTTCTGCGAACCAATGGCCCAACGACAGTTGTGGCAGACCTTGTGGCAGGCCGGTCAACCGTTTGGAATGGTGCCGTTTGGCATGCGCGCAATGATGAGCCTGCGTCTGGATAAGTTTTTCGGCTCGTGGATGCGTGAGTTTTCACCGGATTACACTGCTGCGGAAACCGGACTGGATCGGTTCATCTCGTTTACAAAAAACGCTGATTTCATTGGCCGCGCGGCAGCCGAGCACGAAAAGGAAGCCGGTGCCACACGCCAGCTTGTAGCCTTTGAAGTCGACGCGGAGGACACGGATGTAAACGCATACGAACCGATTTGGCTGGACAACGAAGTTGTCGGGTTCTGCACGTCCGGCGGATATTCACATTACGCCGGTAAATCTATCGCCCTGGGGTTTCTGCCCGCCGACCGCGCCCATGACGGACTTGAAGTTGAAATCGAAATACTTGGCCAGATGCGCAAGGCGCACGTGATCTCAAAACCGCTGTTCGATGCGGATGGTATGCGGATGCGGGGATGACTCGGGGCTGCAGCCCCAGCATGATGGCGGAATGATTCAGATACCCGTCATTCTTCTGGCCGCAGGGCAATCCAGCCGCATGGGCGGTGCAGACAAGCTGATGCAGGATGTCGATGGCATCCCTTTGTTGCGCCGCTCAGCCCGGGCTGCGTTGGCAGTCGGGCCGGTCTTTGTTGCGCTGCCTCCCGCCCCGCATCCGCGTTACGGGGCCGTAAAGGGACTCGATGTTCATGCGGTGGAAATCCCGGATGCCGATGAAGGCATGAACGCCAGCCTGCGCGGTGCCATGGCCGCTATCCCAACCGAAGCCAAAGCCGTCATGGTTTTGCTGGCGGACCTTCCGGAATTAACAGGCAATGATCTGGAGGCGGTCGCGGCCTGTGTCGCAGCTCATCCGGACAAACTGATCTGGCGTGGTGCGACAGAAAACGGAAGGCCGGGGCACCCTGTCATTTTCGACCACAAGCTTTTTTCGTTACTGAGCCAGCTCAAGGGCGATGAAGGTGCGCAATCCGTTGTGCGTGCACATTCCGACAGGGTTCACCTGCACCGCCTGCCCGGACACAACGCGCTGCTGGATCTGGATACGCCCGAAGACTGGGACGAGTGGCGCAGAACACAGCCCCCGAAATAGACGCGGCCCGGTCGTTGTCGACCGGGCCGGTTGCCCAAAAGCAAGACTACCACTTTTCACCAATTCCAAAAGCGCGACCCAACCACCTTACAAGGCTATCGGGTATTACGCTGCCGAACCTAAACAAGACCCCCTCGTTAACATGCCGCTCAGCGCTTCTGGTACTGAGTAAGCCTTCAGCACCCCCTAGTGCTTCTGGCTCCCCCTCGCTTGGACAATTTCATCGTCGCTTATCCGACCCTTTCAAACAATCTAAAATTGGAAGAAACGGTTAATTTCGAAGAATTCAGGTAGTTTTTGCGCAACATCTCGCTTATTGAATCTCAACTTTAACGCGATCACGCTCTTATGGCCAAGTTACAAATCGATGTTTTATGATTGCTTGGAGTGATCAATAACGGCAAAAAGAAAATGCGTTACACTCAGGGCTAGTCATTAGATTACATCCCATCACAACCTGAAAGCGATTTACTGATCCGCACAACTTTGCGCAGTCCCTTTGTTTACCAAACAGATTCAATTCACCAGTTTTCATCCATTGACAGCGATTTTGGCAACAATACACCGATTCGTGAGCTGCGATCCCTTTTCACGCCCGGTATCGGTTGACCTGATTGGTAACAAAGGAAGGCCCGAATGTGGCTGAATTAAGATTTCTTAATCTCGCGATCATGAAAGCCCAAACCTGAAGCGGCATCTTCTGTCTCAACGCGCGGGTGTAACCGCGTGATGTTAACAGGAGAACTAAATGAGCATCCGAAAATCCTCGCTTCTTTTGCCACGAACGTCTGGCTGGATCGGGGCCAGCGCCCTGGGCGCAACCATGCTGGCCTCGACCGCCCTGCCGTCGTTGGCCGATGAAGCCCTGGCAGACCTGGTCGAATCCGTTTCGCCATCGGTCGTGACCATTATCGCCAAACAACAGGCCGCCCCTACCCCGGTTCAGGGAAAAGAGTTTGATTTCGAAGGCCACCCGTTCGGTGAGTTCTTCAAGCGCTTCGGCATGCCTGAAGGTTTCGACGCCCCCCAACGCGGCCCGACCCAGGGGCTGGGTTCGGGATTTGTGCTGGATGAGGACGGCTACATCGTCACCAACCACCATGTCGTAGACAATGCCGCCACGGTTACGGTCCGTCTGAGCGATGACCGAACCTTCGAAGCCGAGATCGTGGGGACAGACCCCCTGACCGATATCGCCGTTCTGAAAATCGACGCGGGCGAGGACCTGCAGGCCGTCAAGATGGGCGATAGTGAAGTAATCCGCGTCGGTGAAGACGTGGTCGCTATCGGCAATCCGTTCGGTCTGCATTCGACCGTGACCACCGGTATCGTTTCGGCCAAAGGCCGCAACATCTCGCAAGGGCCATATGCTGAATTCATCCAGACGGACGCGGCCATCAACAAAGGCAACTCGGGCGGCCCGCTGTTCAACATGGAAGGCGAAGTCATCGGCGTGAACTCGGCCATCTACTCACCCAGCGGCGGCTCGGTCGGTCTGGGCTTTGCCGTAACCTCGAATATCGTCGAACACATCACCGCCGACCTTTTGGATGATGGTCAGGTAAGCCGCGGCTGGTTGGGTGTCTCGATCCAGAACGTAAGCCCCGAACTCGCGGCCGCATTGGGGATCGATTCGTCAGCAGGCGCACTTGTGTCGGATGTCGTACCCGGCAGCCCCGCGGAAGGCGCCCTGCAGCAGGGCGACGTGATCCTCAGCTTCAATGACCAGAGCGTCGATTCCAGCAGCGAGCTTCCGCTTCTGGTCGGCACGACCAAGGTCGGCACGGACAGCACGCTGACCGTGTTGCGCGACGGCAAGGAGGAACAGGTCAAACTGACCATCGGACAGCATCAGTCCGCATCGGCGGAACCCGACAAGGCGGTTGACGAGACCCTGTCCGGTACATCCCTTGGTGTGACAGTTGCCCCGCTGACAGATACCGCGCGGGCCGAAATGGGCGTTGACCAATCCGTCGAAGGTGTCGTTGTAACCGACATGTCGCCGGACAGCCCGGCTGAAAAAGCAGGGCTTCGGCGCGGTGACGTAATCGTCAAACTGGGCGGTCAGGACACGATCACTCCGGAGGCCCTGAAGGCGGCGCTGGACAGCGAAAAGACTGATCCTGCGCTGGTTCTGATCAATCGCGGTGGCAACCAGATCTTCGTCGCGGTCGAAATCGCCTGATCTGAAACATGCGCGTGCCACGTGATGGGGAAATTTGGCGCGCGCCTCGCCGGCGGGTCTGAATTGTCCGCAGCCTGCCGGCACTGCCGGGTGTGCCTGGTCGCACCCGGCATGTGCTTTATCTGAAATTTGTGTTTAAATCCCGGCAGAAAGGAACCTCGATCATGAGCAGACGCCTTCTGATCGTCGAAGATGACGAAGAGACGCGGGACTTTATCGCCAAGGGGTTTGGCGAAGAAGGATATGTTGTCGAAACTGCGGCCGATGGCCGTGAGGGGCTGTATCACGCAACTGACGGAGGATTTGACGCTGTCGTCCTTGACCGGATGCTGCCGGGTCTTGACGGGCTGTCTCTGATCAAATCCATGCGCGCCGCCGGGTTGAAGACGCCCGTACTGATGCTGACCGCCATGAGCGCCGTTGACGAGCGCGTCAAGGGCTTGCGCGCCGGTGCCGACGATTATCTGGTCAAGCCATTCTCGTTTCAGGAACTGCATGCAAGGATTGAGGCATTGTTGCGCCGCCCTCAGGAAGCCGAAGAAAACCCGACGCTAAACTGCCGGGACCTTGAAATGGACCTGTTGACCCGCAAGGTCACGCGCGACGGTCGTGAAATTTCCCTGACCCCGCGCGAGTTCCAGATCCTGGAATTCTTCCTGCGCCGCAAGAACCGCGTGGTGTCCCGCACCATGCTGCTGGAAGGCGTGTGGGACTACCACTTTGATCCCAATACCAATGTCGTCGATGTCCATATCTCAAAACTCCGCCGTCAGTTGGATGAAGGCGACGCCCAGCCCCTGATTGAAACTGTCCGGGGGGCCGGTTACATGATTTCTGATGGCTAACCTGCGACTGTCCCTGCGAAATTCGCGTACGCGGCTTGTTTTGGCCAGCATGATCCTCAGCACATTGCTGACTGCGACCGTTCTAGGACTGGTCTATTTGACGGCAAACAGAACGATCGAAGGCGAAACGCGGTCTGTCGTAACCGCCGAGCTGACCGGGCTGGCGGACGAATACGACAGACGCGGAATGATCGGATTGATATCAGCCATTGATCGCCGTCTTGCGAACGCGGCCGAACGTGACGCTTTGTATTTGTTGACGGACAGGTTTGGAACACCTCTTGCCGGTAATCTCGCACAATGGCCCGACGATGTGACTGCAGGCAGCGGATGGGTCGATCTTCAGGTGCGGCAAACCGAATCCAATCAGTTTGTTCCGATTTCGGCGGCATCGGTCCGGCTGCCCGGCGGTGAAAGGCTTCTGGTTGGACGGGACGCGTCCGCCAGACAGCAGTTCGACCGTGTGCTGTTTCAATCAGTGGCGCTCGCCCTGGCCATTGCACTGGTTCTGAGCCTGCTGACCGGATGGTTGTTAACCCGGCTGGTGTTTTCCCGTCTCAAGGATGTTGCGGACACCGCGGACAACATCGTGTCCGGCGACCTGAGCCGCCGCATTCCTATTCGCGGCACGGGGGATGAATTCGATCAGGTCGCAGGCACCCTGAACAACATGCTGGACCGGATCGAAGAACTGATCAGCAACCTGCGCACGACATCAAACTCGATTGCCCATGATTTGCGCTCGCCCCTTTCGCGGCTTCGGCAAAGGATCGAAGCCTTGACCGATCCCGGCAAGAGTGGTCTGGACCGAGAAGTCGACATCGCCCGCGCGACCGGTGAAATCGACCACGTTTTGCGGGTTTTGGGTCAGTTGACCGAGATTTCACGCGCCGAGGCCGGTCTGGGCCGGGAACAGTTCGAAACAGTTGACCTGCAACAGTTGGTGGGCGACGTGGTGGACCTGTACGAGCCTGTCGCGGCGGACCAGGGTATCCGACTTTTAGTATCCGGCGAAGCAAAGCCTATTCAGGGGCATCGACCGCTTCTGTCCCAGGCTTTGTCAAACTTACTCGAAAACGCGATGAGATACGCGCCCGAAGAGTCTGATATTACGATAAACCTGTCCGGAATAAAGGATTACGTTCTTCTTAGCGTCAGAGACCAGGGCCCCGGTGTTCCGCCCGAGGATCTGCCGCGCCTGCAACTGCCATTCGTCACGCTTGATCCTGCGCGCACCGAACGCAATTCCGGGCTGGGTCTGGCGCTGGTCGCGGCAATTTCGCACATGCATGGGGGCAAATTCTCGGCACGCAATTGCAATCCGGGGCTTGAAGCAACCCTGACGCTGGCGCGAAAGGGTTAGTCGGGAATCCCGTCAATCGCCATCATCTTGTTTTTATAACGCTTATCCCCGGTCACATCTGTACCGAACCAGCTTGGCGGCCTGAACCCTTCTGCTTCGGCCGCCGATGTGAACTCGACCTCGACCAGAGACAAGGGCGCAAGATCGCCCAGAAACACGTCCAGCTCAAACACCCGACCATCCGGCAACTCCCCGGTATAGCGCTCTTTTTCGACCCTGCGGCCCTCGGTCTCGGGCCAGAAGGTGTTGAATTGTTCGGGTGTGATTTCGGCCTCTCTTTCCACACGCACCATTGCACCCTTTCCCTTCAGTGTCAGGTAATGAACGTCGTTCTTCTGACGCAACCGCAGTTCGGTGGAATCGTCTGGCGCAGTCAGATAGCCCTGCCGCACCAAGGCCTTGCGCGTTTCTGTCAGATCAGGCCGTTCAGCCACCAGAAACTTACGTTCGATTTCCGTGCTCATGTCAGGGCTTCCAACTCGTCAAACAGCGCCTTGTAGGCCCGGCTTGCCACGCTCGAGCCCGCATAAACGCTGACAGGCGCGCGGTGCATACCCATGCGTTCAATATCGGCTGCGAAGGGTATGACCGTTTTCATGAACCTCTTGCGATACAGCTTTCGCATTCCATCCATCGTTTCCAGATGAAGGGTCTTGCGCCGTTGCACCATGGAAAAGAAGGCCTTGAGCTTCTTTTTGGGCAGTTTTTTCTGTTCAAAAAAACCGATCAGCTGATCGAATGTCCGTTCCGACAGGGTCGTCGGAATGACTGGAACCACAATCTGATCGGCAGCCTTGAATACGTTCTCGGACAATGTCGAAAAGTTTGGCGGACAGTCCAGAATGACCACATCATAGTCACTGCCCGCCGCAACCAGGGCTTTCTTCAACCGGGATCTTCTGTTTTTCATTCGCGACAGGAAAACATCGAAATCGCGATAGGTCAGGTTAGCAGGCAGGACGTCCAGCCGGTCAAAGTCGCTGGCGCGGATCGATTTGGTAAACCGTTCCACATCCTCGAAGAATCGTGTTTCAATCAGCTTTTTTGACGGCTTTACCCGCAGGTAGAATCCTGACGCCCCTTGGGAATCCAGATCACACAGCAGCACGTTTTGACCCGAACGCGCATAAGCATAGGCAAGATTGACCGAGGTCGCGGTTTTCCCCACACCACCTTTGTTGCTGTAGCAGGCAATGGTTTTCAATCCTCAGTCCCCCTTATGATGAAACAAGCTGCGGAAAAGATGCCGGATGTCCGGGCTGTCAAAATGGTTGAAATTGGCGATCACACGATCCCGTTCGGACTTTTGCCGCTGATCAAGCACCGAAATCAGCCCACCAGCGGCCAAGGCCATTTGGGCGTCCACCCGGCCTTGTGTGTTCGACTGTTTAGTCACAAACCCTAGCAGCGCGTCCTGCTGGACTGAACAGTCATTGAAACGCCCCAGATTATCTTGCAACTTTTTCAATGGCTTGATGATCGACTTGAATGCCTTTGCATCAAAAAGTGGTGCAAAGTACTCCATAAGATACCTGAGTTTCTTGCAGTCGATCCTGAGATCGTGGACCGCTTTATCCGGGGTCATGGGGGATATACGCCGCGCCCTTTTGCAAACCTTGCGGTAGCGTTTCCAGATCAGGGCGCAAGCATATTCATAAGCGCCGCGTTCGGCGTTGGGCCCGGGTTGCAAAGACTGGGGAGCTGCAAGCAGCGCCGCAAGGTCATCCATCTGCTTTTGATAGGCTGCACTGCGGAACCGACGGGACAGGCTAGAAAGTTTCTGCGCACGTTCTGTCTGGAATTGCCGAAACATGGCCTCGGCACCATCATGAAGATTGGGCGGTATCAAGCTGAAATACATATCCTTTTCCAAAAGGTACACATCCAAGTCCCGCAGCCGACCGGTCGGGGCCATAAGGTCGGAAAATTGCCGCTTGAGGGCATTCGTATGCGCAGGTGAAAAGACCCCTTTGAACAGGCTGAGAACCGAGCGGACACGCCGCAACGAAACGCGGTAATCGTGAAGAAACTCGGTATCAATGTCGGCAATAACACCCGCTTCGTTCCGCCGCGCAACAGCCAGAAAGGTGCGCATCAGATCCACGGCAACCTCGATTGAAGGCTCTTCTTTTCCCAAAAGTACGATAGGTTTGGATTGATACGGGGGCGTTTCAGGGAACAGGATGGGGTAAACGACATCAAGACCGCCTTCGTCCCCGGCCATTTCCTGCAATGCTGCGCAGATCGTTTCATAGGCGGGTTCATATCCGCGCAGGGAACGAACTCGCACCAGGGTCGCCCGCCTGTTTTCGGATTTCAGTGAAATCAGTTCGCCGCGCACACGCGTCTTTTCCAAATTGTCAACTGCGGCAAATTCCTGGATTTCCAAATCTCCTGCACCAAGGTTCATCAATGCACGCAGCTTTGGAAATCCGTTCAATGCATCACGTACCGGACCGTCCGATAGATCCTGAACGAACTTTCCCGTGCCTGTGCCCTTCTGAACCGGAAATCCTGCATTGCCCTGCAAAAGCCGCAGTGTTTCGCCGACCTCCAGCAAGATCGACCCCGCCGATCTGAGCGATTGATCGTGGCAATCCAGCCAGTTGAAGGACTGCGGCGGATCCCCTCCTTCAACCCGTAAGGCCAGCCCTTTCAGGCCCTTGTTGAACGCGAACGGGTCAAACTTCCCGTCAACAACGTACACTCCGACCAGTTGCACCATCAGGGTCGGTCCTTGAGAGGCACGCGGGGCTCATCGGTCAAAAAAGTTTCCATGATTTCTGGCACGCTCACTTCTTCGATCGCCCGGCTTTCGCGACATTGTATTCGTCTACCGATTGTTACCGGTTTCCTTGATTTTCCAACATCGGAGACTGCACGACAATATGACAGCATGAAATCGTAGCTTGGGTGATCAGGCAAGCATTGCGTCAATGTTATCTTTCAGGCCGGCGACACTCCATCAACCGGATGACAGCATCACGGCGTCCAGATAAGACTTGGGCATGTCAGATCCTGTTTCATCCATCCGCAACCTCGGCCCTGCCTTTGAACAGGCATGCGCACGCGCTGGAATTCATTCGGCGCAGGAGTTGCGCGAACTGGGGGCCGACGCGGCGTATGCCCGGCTGCTTCAGGCAGGATCACGACCGCATTTCATTGGCTACTATGTACTTGTCATGGGATTGCAGGGCCGCCCCTGGAACGATTGCAAAGGCGAGGAAAAGAAAGCGCTGCGTCAAAGGTTCGATGCGATCAAGGCCAATACAAAGACCGCCCCGCAATCGAAGTTGGTTTCGGACCTCGACGCCAACGGAGTGCGCATCACGTCGAATGACCTCAAGCCAGTTTGAACAAAAAAAACCGCCCCCGAAACCGGAGGCGGCCTAATCTGTTCACCAAAGTGGTGGCTTAGCCGACCAGCTCGATGCCCGAGAAGAAGTAAGCAATTTCAACCGCTGCTGTCTCAGGTGCGTCCGAACCGTGGACCGAGTTTTCGCCAACCGATTCAGCGAACTCGGCGCGGATGGTGCCAGCTGCTGCGTCTGCAGGGTTGGTTGCGCCCATGACTTCACGGTTCTTTGCAATGGCGCCTTCGCCTTCCAGAACCTGAACGACGACCGGAGCCGACGACATGAATTCGCACAGTTCGTCATAGAACGGACGCTCGGCGTGTACTTCGTAGAACTTGCCGGCTTGTTCCTTGGTCATGTGGATGCGCTTTTGCGCAACGATGCGCAGGCCGGCTTCTTCGAACTTGGCGTTGATCTTGCCAGTCAGGTTGCGGCGGGTTGCATCGGGTTTAATGATCGAGAATGTGCGTTCCAGTGCCATGTCGGCCTCTCCTTACTATATGGCGCGGACCCGCGCCGAAATCTATCGCGCGCCGCCTAGCATGGTCTGTGCCTTAAGAAAAGCACTATGATGCTTTGCGGATCAGATCGTGTCGGGCAACGGGTCGCGCTGGTCAATCCAGCGCACATAGAGCACAGCAAGAAGGCCCGCGAAACTGCTGACGCCCATCATCCCCAGCACGACGTAAGGTGCGTTTCCAGGGGTGACCAGTACCCCAGTGGCCGAAGTCAGGATCGCGCCCAAGGCCACTGTCATAGCGCCCGAAAGACCTGCTGCGCTGCCTGCAAGCTGGGGCCGCACGGACATCAAGCCAGCGGTCGCGTTGGCCACGGTCAGCCCGTTCCCAAACCCGACAAACACGGCGGAACCAAAGAAGGACCAGACAGTCCCCACACCCCCTGCAAAGGTCATCAAGCCGATCAAGGGGCCGACCGAAGCGATCACTCGCCCTGCAAGAATCAGGGTGCTCAGTCTTGTGCGGGCTGCAAGCCGTCCGGTCAAAAAGCTTCCGACCATGAACCCCATCGTGATGATCCCGATTCCAAGCCCCAGCAAGGCCGGGTTCAGATCGAACCACGTGGCCGCAACAAGCGGCGCACCGGTAATAAAGGCGTGGAACCCGCCGATGGAAAAGGCGGCACAGAATGAATACCCCCAGAACCGTCGCGAGTTGAACAGCAGCGGATAGAGCTTCATCTGGGCGGTGAAGGTTGCGGTTGTGTTGGTATTGGTCTCGCCCAGATCGACCCAGACCAGCGCCAGAAGGCCTGTTCCCATCAGGAAATACAGAACAAATCCGGCCCGCCAGCCGAACAACATCTCAAGCACTCCGCCCAGCATCGGGCCAAGCATTGGCGCCAGTGCCATGGCCATCGAGACATAACCCAGTTTGCTGGCGGCCTCATTGGGAGGATGCATGTCGCGGATGGCGGCGCGCGCCAGAACCTGCCCCGCGATAACAGCGCCCTGCAACATACGGAAACCCAGAAACACCCAGATCGATTGGGCCATGGCGCAGCCGATCGAGGCAATGACGAAAAGTCCCATGCAGCTCAGCAATACCGGCCTGCGACCGAACCTGTCGGACAAAGGCCCCATGATCAGTTGCAAAACCGCAGACAGCGCCAGGTACCCTGCAACAGACAGGTTCACGAGACCGTAATCTGCCTGCAAGTCGCTGCCGATATGAGGCAGAGATGGCAGAAACATGTTCAGCGACAGAACCGACAACGCAGTGATCAGGACCAGCGTGATCAGGGATGGAGGCGTTCGCGCGGGTCTCATTCAACAATCCGTTCCGGGTGAAATCATGTCAGCGCTATCACATTGATCGCGTGCTGAACATGTCAAGCTGCTGGCGGCCAATTTCACCCTCTGTTATGAGCGGCTCATGTTACGGATCGAAGACATAGCCTACGCGGTAGAAGGCCGCCCCCTGTTCGACGGGGCCAGTGCAACAATTCCTGACGGCCACAAGGTGGGTCTTGTCGGGCGCAATGGCACCGGCAAGACCACCCTCTTCCGCCTCATCCGTGGGGAATTGGCGCTGGAATCGGGCAACATCAAACTGCCCAGTCGCGCGCGGATTGGCGGGGTGGCACAGGAAGTCCCCTCCTCCGATGTTTCGCTGATCAATACGGTTCTGGCCGCCGACACCGAACGCAGCGCGCTGTTGGCCGAGGCCGACGCAGCCACCGACCCGGCGCGGATTGCCGATATCCAGACACGTCTGTCCGACATCAACGCCTGGTCGGCCGAGGCGCGCGCGGCTTCGATCCTGAAAGGACTGGGTTTTGACGATGAAGACCAGTTGCGGCCCTGTTCGGATTTCTCAGGCGGGTGGCGGATGCGCGTTGCACTGGCGGCGGTGCTGTTTTCGCAACCCGATCTGCTGCTGCTGGACGAACCGACCAACTATCTGGACCTCGAAGGTGCGCTGTGGCTGGAAAGCTATCTGGCAAAATATCCGCATACGGTCATCATCATCAGTCACGACCGGGGTCTGCTGAACCGCGCGGTGGGATCGATCCTTCATCTGGAAGACCGCAAGCTGACCTATTACGCGGTGCCCTATGACAAATTCGCCGAGCGTCGCGCCGAGCGGCTGGCGCAGGCTGAATCCGAGAACGCCAAGGCCAAGGCGCGCATCGCCCATCTGCAAAGCTTTGTGGACCGGTTCCGGTACAAGGCCTCTAAAGCCGTTCAGGCCCAATCGCGCCTGAAAATGATCGAACGCATCCAACTGGTTTCGACCCCGCAAGAAGCCGCGCTACGCGCATTCTCCTTTCCTGAACCCGAGGAGCTATCTCCTCCGATCATCCAGATCGAAGGCGGCGTGACGGGCTATGGTGAGACCGAGGTTCTGCGACGTCTGAACCTGCGCATCGACCAGGACGACCGCATTGCGCTGTTGGGCAAGAACGGTCAGGGGAAATCGACCCTGTCCAAGCTGCTGTCCGACCGCCTGCCCCTGATGGCCGGCAAAATGACCCGCAGCAACAAGTTGCGGATCGGCTATTTCGCCCAGCATCAGGTGGATGAGCTTTATGTTGATGAAACGCCGCTGGATCACTTGCGCCGCCTGCGCCCAAACGAGGCGCCGGGCAAGTGGCGGTCTCGTCTGGCCGGATTCGGTTTGAACGCCGATCAGGCCGAGACAGTGGTCGGCCGCCTCTCGGGCGGACAGAAGGCCCGCCTGTCGCTGCTGATCGCAACGATCGACGCGCCGCATATGCTGATCCTCGACGAACCGACAAACCACTTGGACATCGAAAGTCGCGAGGCGCTGGTCGAGGCGCTGACTGAATATTCCGGCGCGGTTGTTCTGGTCAGCCACGACATGCATTTGCTGTCGCTGGTCGCAGATCGGCTTTGGCTGGTATCGGACGGCACGGTCAAGCCCTTTGACGGCGACCTTGAAGCCTATCGCGCCATGCTGCTGGCCCGAGAAAAACCGCTCAAGGAAAAGCCGCAAGCCGCCAAACCCAAACGCCCGTCGCGCGAGGCGATGCTGGCTCTGCGCGCTGATCTGCGCAAATGTGAGGACCGGATCGAAAAGTTGAGCGACATGCACGAGAAGCTGTCGGCCAAACTGGCTGACCCCGCGCTGTATGAAGACGACCGGATCAACGATCTGGAATCCTGGAACCGCAAATTTGCCGAAGTTGTCGAAGCCATGCAAAAGGCCGAGACCTTGTGGGTTGCGGCCGCCGAACGACTGGAACAGGCGGAATCCGCATGACCCAACCCGTCAAGGACACCAATGCCATGATTTCCGGCATGCGCCCCGTCTTGCAGCCTGGTGCGTTTGCCTTTGTGGTCTGGCCTGACAACAAACCCTGGCCTGACGGAACACGTGCAAGCTGCGTCGAGGCGGAGGGGTTGTCCCTGATCGTCCCGATTGACAGCGCGCCACAAGACACGGTCCCAATGCACTGCATCACATTGCAGATTCATTCCTCGCTGGAGGGCGTAGGCCTTACCGCCGCCGTATCTGGTGCTTTGGCGCGGCATGGAATACCTGCAAACATGGTCGCGGGATATCACCACGACCACATCTATGTCCCCGCAGCGCAGTCGCAAGACGCCTTGCGTGTCCTGCAAGACCTGCAACGGAGCAGCAAACAGTGATAGACAGCGCATTCCTGATTACCGCGTTCACGACGCTATTCGTGGTGCTCGACCCGCCTGCGCAAACACCGATCTTTGTGGCGCTGACCCAGGGCATGGATTGGAACACGCGCCGCTCGATCGCAATCCGCGCGTGTCTGACGGCGGGCGTCATTCTGGCCATGTTTGCCGCCTTTGGCGAAGCGCTTCTGGGGTTTGTCGGTATCTCGATGGAGGCATTCCGGGTCGCCGGTGGCGTCCTGCTGTTTCTGACAGCGCTCGACATGCTGTTTGAGCGCCGAACAAAACGGCGTGAAACCAGCGCCGAGGAAGAAGAACACCCCGATCCGTCAGTCTTTCCGCTGGGCATTCCTTTGATTGCAGGCCCGGGCGCGATTGCAACGATGATTTTGCTGGCGGGTCAGCAGCCCGGCATACAGGGGCTGGCCGTCGTCATCGGTGTGATGCTGGTCGTGCTGGCGATGGTGTTCGTGATGTATCTGACATCCGGCGCTGTGGCCCGTATTCTGGGCAAAACCGGGCTGAACGTACTGACCCGCCTGCTGGGCATGTTGCTGGCGGCATTGTCGGTTCAGTTCATCCTGGATGGCCTTAAGGCCTTTGGATTTGCGTCCTGAATCCCCATATATCACTCAGGTAATATTGTTGGGATAACGGTATGGATGGCGACAGCATTGCACGTTTGGCGTATCTGAGCCTGCTCGGCGCAGCGGTGGTGGCCTGGTTCATCTCTCAGAACCGGCAATCGCTGAACAAGACCCTGCAACAGATGATGGCCTGGGTGTTCATCTTTATTGGCGTGATAGCTGTGGTGGGTCTGTGGGAAGACATCCGTTCAACCGTGGGCCCTTCGGCGCAGATGTCCGTAACCGGCGACACGGTTGCGGTTCCCCGGTCTTATGACGGGCACTATTACCTGCCAGTTCTGGTGAACGGAGAGCCGATTACATTTCTCGTCGATACCGGAGCCAGTCAGATTGTCCTGAGTTCCGCAGACGCAAGGCGCGTCGGCATTGATCCGGATCAGTTGAACTATTTTGGCCGCGCCGCCACCGCGAACGGAGAAGTCCGGACAGCACCCGTACGTCTGGACAGCCTCGAGCTTGGCCCGATCGTAGACCGCAACATCTCGGCCTGGATCAACGAAGGCGAGCTGCATCAGTCCCTTCTGGGCATGGATTATCTGCATCGTTTCTCGAACATCCAGTTTGCCGATGGCCGTCTGATCCTGTCTCGTTAAATAGCTTCCGGGATCACATCCAATCTTGAGAACAAAATGGGAACATGCTAACCTGACGGCATGTCTGCACACCTTCTTGGCCGCAAACCCGCGCGCGAGGCGCCGGGGATAAAACTGCACCCTCAGATCACCCTGCAACTGGCCCGCGTGCACGAGGCCTGCGGCCCTGCCCGACGCAGCTTTGCCATGTGGCTGGCGGGTCAGGCACAGGGGCCGGTGCTGTGGATTTCCCCCGCGTGGGAGCCCGGCCAGCTGAACCCTGACGGGATGATGCCTTTTGCCGACCCCGCGCGTTTCCTGTTCGTCCGCCCCAACCGCGCCGAAGACCTGCTGTGGTGCATGGAAGAGGCGTTGCGCAGCGGGGCCATCCCGCTGATCATTGGCGACCTGCCCGGTGCGCCCGGGCTGACACCGGTACGACGGATGCATCTGGCCGCAGAACAGGGCGGCGCGATGGGGCGGGCACCGCTCGGGCTGCTGCTGACACCCGGCGATGGCGGCGCGCAAGGTGTCGAGACGCGCTGGCACATGGCGGCGAACCACAAGGGCGAGGCCCGGTCCTGGACTCTGACCCGCCGCCGCGCCCGCGCCCTGCCCCCGGTCAGCTGGCAAGCCACCCAGACCAAACCGCGCGCGGGCCTGCACCTGCACCGGACCGAAGCGCAGGATGTTCCGGCCTGATCGGGCCATTCACGAAGGATGTGATTGGCCAAACACAAAGCCGGGCTCTAGCTGAGGGTCAGAGCTAACCAATCCACCTCAGGGCCCCGATGTTAACCAGACAAGTCAATTTCCAATGCAAATACGGCACCGCATGACGCGCCTGACCCGACGCGACGTCTTGGCCGGTCTGGCCGCAGCAGCCCTGCCGCACCCGGCACAGGCGGCCCTGCGCCCTTACGAACTTGTTCCAGACGGAACCACAGTCAGCTTTACATTCGACCTGGCCGGAATCCTGCAATCCGGCACCATGCCGATCCGGTCGGCCAGCATTGCCCTTGACCTGTCAGACCTTGCCAACAGCAAGGTCGATGTCCTCATGGATGTTGCCAAGGCGCGAACCCGAATGCCCATTGCAAAAGGACCGATGCTGAGCGCGAGTGTGCTGGACGCCAGCACCTATCCGACCATCCGTTTCAGATCGACCCGCATTCAACTTGGCCAAAGTGGCCGCATCTCTGACGGCGCGCAAATTACCGGCGATCTGACCTTGCGCGGCATCACACGTCCGATCACACTGCAGGCCGCGCTGTACCGTCAGCGCGGCACTGCGACCCAAGACCTGAACGAATTGTCGATCCGCCTGCGCGGCGCCCTGAACCGGCACGATTTTGGCGCGTCGGGCTATGCCGATCTGGTGCAGGACACAGTGGGGCTGGACATTCGTGCCGAAATCAAAGGTAAAGACTGAAGGGATTTGACAAAAACGACTCCGCAAGGTCGATAACGTGCGTGAAATCCCGGCCTGGACAGTCAAGTTGAGAACATCATGCGTACACTCATTTCCTTTGCGGCCCTGTTTCTTTCCGTCATTTTACTACAACTGTCGACAGGCGGCGTGGGTCCACTGGACGCAATTTCCGGTCTGACGCTCAACTTTACCACCGAGCAGATCGGTATGCTGGGTTCGGCCCATTTCCTGGGCTTTTTCGTAGGATGCTGGTGGGCTCCGCGTCTGATGGGCAACGTCGGCCATTCCCGCGCTTTTGCCGTGTGCACCGCGCTGGGGGCCATGGGGCTGATCGGACACACGCTGACTGAAAATCCATATATCTGGGCCGCGTTGCGCGTAGCCTCGGGAACATGCGTTGCGGGAAGCTATACGGTGATCGAGGCATGGTTGAACGCCAAGGTCACGAACGAGACACGCGGGCGCGCCATGGGCACTTATCGTATCGTGGATATGGGGGCGTCCCTAAGCGCTCAGCTGATCATCGCGGTCCTGCCGCCTGCCTCTTATGTCTCGTACAATTTGCTGGCCATCCTGTGCTGCGCCGCGTTGCTGCCGCTGACGTTGACCCGGGCCAGCCAGCCCCAAACACCCGACGCGCCGCGACTACGACCAAAACTCGCCTGGAGCAGCTCTCCGTTGGCGGTGGCGGGCGTGATCGTCGCCGCGCTGAGTTCTGCATCGTTCAGGATGGTCGGCCCGGTATACGGGCAAGAAGTGGGTCTGGGCGTGGATCAGATCGCGTTCTTTCTGGCTTCGTTCGTGCTGGGCGGGGCGTTGGCGCAATACCCGATGGGATGGCTTGCAGACAAATATGACAGACGATGGGTGCTGATCTGGTTGTCCTTCGCGGCGGTGCTCAGCTGTGGGGTGACGATGGCGGCAAGTGACACAGGCACAGTAGGTGTCATGCTGGCTGCAGGACTGTTCGGCTTCACGACATTCCCGATCTTTTCGGTGTCATCCGCACACGCCAACGATTTTGCCACAACCGAACAGCGGGTCGAACTATCTGCGGCTCTGATGTTCTGGTACGCCCTTGGCGCAATCGCCTCGCCCTATGTCTCGTCTACACTGATCCAGGAATTCGGTCCCGGAGCGTTGTTTGCCTTTGTCGCGCTGGGCCATGTGTTCCTGATCGGGTTTGGCCTGGCTCGGATGAGATCGCGGCCAACGCCGGAAGAACGGACCAACTATGTCTATGCCCCCCGCACCTCGTTCACGGTCGGCCGTCTGCTGAAACGGTCGCGTGAAGGTCGATAAAACAAGGGCCGGGAAAGCCCCGGCCCGGGTTCGACAGTGTTCGGCCTGCGCCTTTTCACGACGTGCCGCGGCATAGTTGGTTGTTCAAGCAGTCGTGTAAGAAACTAAGCCCCGGACGCTAGTCCGAAGGCGGAGAAGACGGGATCATTTCATCCAGAATTGAACCTGCCTCATATCCCAGCAGATCAACTTCCATTCGCCCCGGATCTCCGAAAGCCCAGGCCCCCACGTGACGTTGCATTCTCTCATAGCCGACGAAATCAGCCATCGCCTCGTTGCCATGCGCGTTTTCCGCAAACATGACCTGGCCCGCCGCAACTTTCTGCGGCATCACGCGCTCCAGATACAGTTCCACGACATTGGTCCCCGTAACATTGGACCCGCCGTGATGAACGACATACATTTTGTCCCAGTCTTCTTTACTGATAGCGGCACGCGCATCTGACACGGCCTTGTGCAACGTGGACAGCTCGGCCCGAGCCGCTTGGCGCATGTTGGCCGCCCAAACCGGACGCATCTCGTTGATAGCGTTTGCTACGTCCTGCCGCGTGAGGGTACCGCGCTTCACCGCCCCGCTGGTGAAGGTGCGCGCGGCCTCAAGCATCTGTCGTTGTCGGGCAATCTCGTTTTCAGGCAGGTCAAGGCCCTCCAACGACGGCAACAACGTGTCGATTTCTTGCGCAATGGCTGCAAAGTCCTTTTTCCACCTTGCATCAGCGTCATTTTCCTCGGGCCAGGGGGTGACGGCACCGATGATCCCTAAAAGAACGTGGGATGTGGACTTGAATATTAGATAGTTTGGCGCGCCCCTGGGAAAGGACACCTGACCATTCTCGGACAGGATCGTAACATCCCGCGCGATCACCATGACCGGTCGGGTCTGAGACGTTAGTGCATCCTGGCCACGGCGAAAAACCGACAGCATAGCCTTGTCAAAGCTTTCAATCGCATCCATGGCTTTGCTTTGGTCAGCCTGAACGCTCGGCGTGGCGAATGCTGTCAGACACAGAATGGCGGACACCTGTATCAGGCGATGAACCCCGAATAGCTTCATTTCAAACCCCCGTTAACAATTTGCGCGACCATCATACATGGTCCGAGACCACCGCGCGAAGGCCACATTGCTTCTGCACTTACGCGTCTTTTCGGGCGTCTATCGGTGTAACCGGTCTTTTGCTGGCGAGATTCATACTGTAGACGGGCGCGCAGACAGATACGCGGAAACGGAAAATGGCTCGGATTCTCATCACCTCGGCGATCCCTTACATCAACGGGATCAAACACCTCGGCAATTTGATCGGCTCGCAATTGCCTGCTGATCTTTACGCACGCTACCAGCGTGGCCGGGGGAATGAGGTCATGTTCCTTTGCGCCACCGATGAACACGGGACACCGGCCGAACTGGCTGCCGCCAAGGCAGGAAAACCGGTCGCGGAATATTGCGCCGAGATGTACGGCATTCAGGCCGATATCGCCAAGCGGTTTGGCCTGAGCTTCGATCACTTCGGACGCTCCTCCAGCGAGCAGAACAAGAAATTGACGCAGCATTTTGCAGGCAAACTGGATGACGCCGGGCTGATCCGCGAAGTCAGCGAGAAACAGGTCTATTCCAACGCCGACAAACGGTTCCTGCCCGACCGCTACATCGAGGGCACCTGCCCCAACTGTGGCTACGAGCGCGCGCGCGGTGACCAGTGCGAGAACTGCACCAAGCAGTTGGACCCGACCGACCTGATCGAGCCACGCTCGGCCATTTCCGGCTCGACCGATCTGGAAGTGCGCGAAACCAAACACCTGTATCTGCGTCAATCAGCGATGAAAGACCAGTTGGATGCATGGATCGACAGCAAGACAGACTGGCCGATCCTGACCACATCAATTGCCAAAAAGTGGCTGCATGACGGCGACGGCCTGCAAGATCGGGGTATCACCCGCGATCTGGAATGGGGCGTTCCGGTCAAGAAAGGCGAACAGGACTGGCCGGGGATGGAAGGCAAGGTCTTCTATGTCTGGTTCGACGCGCCGATTGAATACATCGCCTGCGCCAAGGAATGGGCGGATGCGAACGGCAGGACCGACGCCGATTGGGAACGCTGGTGGCGTACCGACAAGGGTGCCGATGACGTGCGTTACGTTCAGTTCATGGGCAAGGACAACGTGCCCTTCCACACACTGTCCTTCCCGGCGACCATTCTGGGATCGGGCGAGCCTTGGAAGATGGTGGACCATCTGAAATCCTTCAACTACCTGAACTACGATGGTGGCCAGTTCTCAACCAGCCAAGGTCGTGGTGTGTTCATGGATCAGGCGCTGGAGATCCTGCCTGCCGATTACTGGCGCTGGTGGTTGCTGAGCCATGCGCCCGAAAGCAGCGACAGTGAGTTCACCTGGGAAAACTTCCAGCAATCAGTGAACAAGGACCTGGCCGACGTGCTGGGCAACTTCGTCAGCCGTATTACCAAGTTCTGCCGCTCGAAATTCGGCGAGGCCGTGCCAGAAGGCAGTGCCTTCGGCGACCGGGAACAAGCGCTGATTGAGGAGTTCACCAAACGTGTTCGCGCTTATGAAGGTCACATGGAGGCGATGGATGTCCGCAAATCCGCGCAAGAACTGCGGGCCATCTGGGTTGCGGGCAATGAATATCTGCAAGCCGCCGCCCCTTGGTCGACCTTCAAGGAAGACCCTGAACAGGCTGCCGCACAGGTTCGGCTGGGCCTGAACCTGATCCGGCTTTATGCAGTTCTAAGCGCGCCGTTCATCCCCGACACCTCAGCCCGGATGCTGAGCGCGATGAATACGCTGGACACCGGCTGGCCCGACGATATCGCCGACGCGCTCAACGCCCTGCCCGCCGGTCACGCGTTCACAGTGCCCGAGGTTTTGTTCGCCAAGATCACCGACGAACAACGCGAAGACTGGCAAACGCGGTTTGCCGGAACGCGCACCTGACCGAACATTCATTTGAAATACCAAAACGGGGGCCGCTTGAGCCCCCGTTTTTGTTTGGGCACCGACCTAAATGTACCAATCGGCGGAGAAATCTCTGCATGCATAGTGGAAGGGAACACATTCAAGACACTTGAGATATTGTCTTAAAGCGGCCATCCTGCCACGTAATTCCGCCGACTCAAAAAGGCACACATGCCATCGCGGCGCCTAATCCATAGATTGAACGAGGCTCTTTCCATGTCCCTTGCAGCAAAGCACCCGATTTTCCGTAGCAGCGGAGCAGTCAGGACACTTGGCAAGTATTTTGCCGTTCTGGCCTGTCTGGGCATGGTCCAACCTGCACTGGCACAGGAACAAAGCGACGCGCCGCCGCCCAAGGTTTCCATCGCGGCCGCCTATTCCGAGGAAATCACTGACGAGGCCGTGTTCATCGGGCGCGCCGAAGCCATCGACAAGGTCGATATTGTCGCCCGGGTCAGCGGGTTCCTAGATAGCCAGAATGTCGAGGACGGAGCCTCCGTGACCCAGGGCGACCTGCTGTTCACTATTGAACCCGACCTGTATCAGGCCACTCTGGAGGCTCGCAAAGCCGATCTGGATCGCGCCGAGGCCAATCTGGAACTGGCCAAGGTCGATCTGGCCCGTAAGGAAGAATTGTACAAGCGCGACGCGACGCCGGAATCGGAACGCGATATTGCCCGCGCCAACGAACTGGTCGCCGAGGCCGAGGTGAAAGCGGCCAATGCCGCCATTCAACAGGCAGAACTGGACCTGAGCTACACTGAAATTCACGCGCCTTTCACGGGCCGGATCGGACGGGTATCCACCAGTGTCGGCGACGTCGTCGGCCCGACCAATCCGCCGCTTGTCAATCTGGTCAGCGAAGCGCCGATCTATGTCAATTTCTCGCTGAACGAAAAACAGTTCACCACGGTTCTGCAGGCCGTCGATGAAAACGCCTCATCCCTGGCCGAAAGCAACAAAAGCCCGGTGGTCAGGGTGACGCTGCCCAATGGCACAGAGCTGGACGAAACCGGCGAGATCGTATTTGTCGACAACCGCATTGACCCGCTGACCGGTGCCATCACCGTCCGCGCCCAGTTCGACAACGAAAGCCGCCTGATCCTCGACGGTGCATTCCTGAATGTCCATATCGAGGCATTGGAGCCGACCTTGCGGGTTCTGGTCCCGCAGGCTGCACTGCAACGCGATCAGCGCGGCGAATTCGTTCTGGTCGTCAACGACAAACAGATGGTCGAACAACGCTATATCACCACCGGCGATACATTCGGCACCGCGATCATCGTGCTTGACGGGCTGCGCGAGGGAGAAAGCGTCATCGTCGAAGGGCTGCAAAGGGTTCGCCCGGGTGTCGCGGTGGATGCGGTTGTCGCATCCGAGCAGCCGGGAGAATAACGGATGTTCTCAGCCCTGTTCATCAGCCGGCCCAAGCTGGCGCTTGTCATCTCGCTTGTTCTGACGATCATGGGCGGCATCGGCTACCTTGTCCTGCCGGTCGCCCAGTTCCCTGACATCACGCCACCTGTCGTCAGCGTCACGACGACCTATACAGGCGCGAACGCTGAAACCGTGGAAAACACCGTGGCCGCCCCGATCGAGGCGCAGGTCAACGGTGTGGACGACATGATCTACATGACGTCAACCTCATCCGATAACGGATCGTATTCGCTGAACATTACGTTTGAAGTGGGCACCGACCCTGACATCGCTTCGGTCAACGTGCAAAACCGCGTGGCGCAGGCCATGTCGTCATTGCCGACCGAAGTGACTGCATCCGGCGTGGTTACACAGAAAGCATCGACAAACATGTTGCTGCTTGTAACGCTGACATCGCCCAATGGCACTTATGACAGCGTCTTCCTGTCGAACTATGCCTCAATTAACCTGAAGGACGCGCTGGCGCGTGTGCAGGGTGTAGGTAAGGCGGATGTTCTGACCAATCTGGAATACGCCATGCGGATCTGGATGGATCCCGACAAGATGGCCGCGCTGTCCATTACGCCCGGCGATGTGATCAACGCCATCCGCGAACAGAATATCGAAGTTTCGGCAGGTTCAATCGGGTCGCCGCCCGTGCCGGAAGGACAAACATTCCAGTACACGATCAAGACTAAGGGACGCCTGACATCGGCTGCCGAATTCGGTGAAATTGTCATTCGGACCGGTGATGCGGGCTCGATCGTTCGGGTCCGGGATATCGCGCGGGTTGAACTTGGCGCCCAGTTCTACTCGGCTTCGGGGTATTTCCAATCTGTACCGGCCACCGTGCTTGGCATTTATCAGGCACCCGGAGCAAACGCGCTGGCCGTGTCCGAGCGTGTGCAGGCGGAACTCGAACGTTTGTCTCGCGCCTTCCCGACAGATGTCGAATATCAGGTGCCGTTCAACACCACCGATTTTGTCCAGCAGTCGCTGAACGATGTGGTCTCGACCCTGATCCTGACCTTCATTCTCGTGATCTCGGTCGTGTTCGTCTTCCTGGGCAGTTGGCGCGCAACGATTATTCCGGCTGTGGCGATTCCTGTGTCACTGATCGGGACATTCGCCTTTCTGCTGCTTTTCGGGATGTCGCTGAACACGATCTCTCTGTTTGCATTGGTGTTGGCCATCGGGATCGTTGTGGACGACGCCATCGTTGTCGTTGAAAACGTCGAACGGATCATCGCGGACGAGGGCCTGCCCCCGGCCGAGGCAACCCGCAAGGCGATGGGTCAGATCACCGGGCCGGTCATCGCGACCACTCTGGTTCTGCTGGCCGTCTTTGTGCCCGTGACCTTCATGCCTGGTATCTCGGGACGATTGTATTCCCAGTTTGCTGTCACGATCTCGACCGCGGTGGTGATTTCGTCGATCAACGCGCTGACGCTTTCGCCTGCTTTGTGCGGCCTTGTGCTGAAAAAACGCTCAGGTCCGCCCAAAGGCCTGCTTGCCGTGTTTGAGAAGTTCATTGGCACGGTACGCGGCGGGTATGTCGCCATTGTGCGCAAACTTCTGATCCTGCCGGTTATCGCGCTGGGTGTCATCGTTGCCCTTGCCATGGGTACCGGCACGATCATGTCGAACACGTCCAGCGGCTTTATCCCGCTCGAGGACAACGGCTATCTGTTTGTCGACGTTCAATTGCCGGACGCCGCCACATTGGAACGGACCGAAGCCGTCACGCGCCGTGTGGATGCGCAGATTCAGGAAATCCCCGGTGTCGCAAGCACGGTTCTGGTCAACGGGTTTTCTCTTCTGAACGGAACGATCACCAACGGCGCTGCGATCTTCGTAAACCTCGACAATTGGGATGATCGGCAAGAGGACGAGCTGAGCGCAAACGCCATCCTTGCCAAAGTTCTGGCAATCGCAAACGGCGAATCCGCTGCATCGATCGTGGCGTTCAACCCACCGCCCATTCAGGGTCTTGGCATGTCCGCCGGTGTCGAGATGGAGGTTCAGCAGACCGGTGGGGGTACGCCCCAGGATCTGGCCTCGGCGGTAGGATCGTTCGTGTACGCAGCCAATCAGCGCCCGGAAATCGGTCAGGCCTATACCACTTTCCGCGCGAATGTCCCGCAGCTGTTTGTCGATCTGGACCGCGAGAAGGCAAAGACGCTGCAAGTGTCCGTGGCCGAGATCTTTCAGACCATGCAGGCGCAGTTGGGGTCGTACTATGTCAACGACTTCAACCTGTTTGGCCGGGTCTATCGCGTGATGATACAGGCGGACGGCACCTATCGCGACAATGTCGAAGACATCTCCAACCTGTATGTGCGGTCCACCAAGGGTGAGATGGTGCCACTCGGCACTTTGATCGACGTCGAGAACGTGCTGGGGCCGGTCCTGCTGAAACGTCACAACCTGTTCCGATCCGCGACCGTGACAGCAGTCCCCGCACCGGGGCTGTCCAGCGGCGACGCGATCACTGTGATGACCGAGGAATCGGCAAATGCCCTGCCCCCCGGCTACGCATTCGAATGGACAGGGACCGCGCAGCAGCAATTGGCATCGGGCAGTCTGGTTATAGTGATCCTGGGACTGGCGATTCTGTTCGGCTACCTGTTCCTTGTCGGACAATATGAAAGCTGGACTTTGCCTGTCTCGATCCTGCTGTCTGTTATCGTCGCCCTGTTCGGCGCCGTCGCTGCAGTGGCCATCGTGGGAAGTGACATCAATCTTTACACGCAGATCGGGATGATCATGCTTGTGGGGCTTGCCTCGAAGAACGGCATTCTGATTGTCGAATTCGCGATGGAACAACGCGCCAATGGCCTGTCGATCCGAGACGCGGCGGCCGAGGCCGCATTCCAGCGTTTCCGCGCCGTGATGATGACCGCACTTTCGTTCCTGCTGGGCGTTGTGCCATTGCTTGCAGCCAATGGCGCGGGCGCGGCCAGCCAGAGGGCCATCGGAGTGGCTGTATTTGGCGGAATGCTGGCGGCAACGCTGGTCGGCGTCATTCTTGTGCCTGTCCTGTACGCTCTGATGCAAAGCCTGCGGGAATGGGTCAAGGGCACCCGGAATGATCCGGCTCCACCGAAAGAGACTGCATAAAACAGAACAAAGAAGCCCTGCGTTTTCCGCGGGGCTTTTTTCTGTCCATCAGGCGGATACGGCTACGCCTGATCTTTTCCGCTCATCCATCCACTGCTGAATGCGCGCGATCTGTTCACTGCTCAGGCGCAGACCCAATTTGTTCCGCCGCCAAATTGCATCCTCGGCATTACGCGCGAATTCCCGGTCCATCAGCCACGCCAGTTCACGAGCCGTCAACGAAGCTCCAAACCCCTCCCCCAGATCTTCTGCGTTTTGGGCCTCGCCCAGCATCAGGCGCGCTTCGGTTCCATAGGCCCGGATCAGACGGCGCGCCCATTTTTCGTCCAGAAAACCGTAATCCGATCGTAAGCCTTGAACCAGATCCTCTACTCCGTCGACCGGAAAATCACCCCCCGGCAACGCGACACCAGCGGTCCACGGCCCGTACAGAGCCGGGAAATGTTCCGCAACCTTTTCCATCGCGCTCTCGGCCAGCCGACGATAGGTCGTGATTTTTCCGCCGAAGACATTCAGAACAGGCGCACCGCCCTGTGCATCGACCTTGAGCGTATAATCCCGCGTCGCGGCCGTAGCACTGCTGGCCCCGTCATCATAAAGCGGGCGTACGCCGGAATAGGTCCATACGACATCCTCGCGCGATACGGGTTGATCAAAGTACTTCGAGGCGAACGCACACAGATAGTCCTGCTCGTCCTCGGTGCAGACCGGCAGCTGGGACGGATCAGGATGATCCTGATCGGTGGTTCCGATCAAGGTGAAATCCTGCTCATAAGGAATTGCAAAAATGATCCGGCCGTCTTCGCCCTGAAAGAAATAGCATTTGTCGTGATCGTACAGCCTGCGCGTCACGATATGACTGCCGCGAACCAACCGCACGCCATCGCGCGAATTCATGCGGATCCTGGTCTGAATAATGTCGCCGACCCAGGGGCCGCCGGCATTGATCAGCATCTTTGCACAAATGACACGTTGGGTTCCGCTGTCCCGGTCTCGAACCGTCACACGCCACAGCCCGTCAACGCGATCTGCAGACATGACTTCGGTGCGAACCATGATCTCGGCCCCGCGTGCCTGCGCATCGCGGGCGTTCAGGACGACTAGGCGCGAATCCTCGATCCAGCAGTCGGAATACTCATAGGCGGTTTCGAATTTACCCTGCAAAGGCCTGCCTTCCGGCACCGATCGCAGGTTCAGCGACGATGTGCCCGGCAGGATTTTGCGCCCGCCGAGATGGTCATAGAGAAATAGACCCAACCGGATCAGCCAGGCCGGACGCCTGCCCCGCATCCATGGCATCACTGTGCTGAGCAGCCGCGAAGTCGGCGTTTCCGCGTCAAATCGCATGTCCTTGTGATAGGGCAGCACAAAGCGCATTGGCCAACTGATATGCGGCATGGCCCGCAGCAGGGTTTCGCGTTCGATCAAGGCCTCTCGGACTAGGCGAAACTCGAAGTATTCGAGATACCGCAACCCTCCGTGAAACAGCTTTGTCGATGCCGACGACGTGGCCGAAGCCAGATCGTTCATTTCAGCCAGGCTAACCGAAAGACCCCGCCCCGCGGCGTCCCGGGCGATTCCACATCCGTTGATCCCCCCACCGATGATGAAAAGGTCGGTGATCGGGTTTTCCTGCGCTTCCATAGCTGGTCGATTCTCTGTCTGGAAAAACTATGCGCATTAACCGTAACCGCCTTCGCTTCGTCAATTATAATTTTCGTTTTCTTTCGTTTTTACGAAATTTACGTCGCGAATTGGCTTAGCAATCCATTCCTCTTGAAAAGACCGGAAAAAAGAACAAAAACGAATACACCTTAGAACACAGGAGTTTGCATGTCTCTTTCCTTTCGTCAGTCCGACATACTGGAAATCGCTCGCCAACAAGGGCGAGTGACTGTCGAAGGGCTGGCGGAACAGTTCAGCGTGACGGTGCAGACCATTCGCAGGGATTTGGCTGAACTGGCTGAAATGGGGAAACTCGACCGGGTCCACGGCGGCGCCGTTTTGCACTCGGGCGTTTCAAATATCGGCTACGAAGACCGCCGGGGCCTGAATGAAGAGGCCAAGTCCCGTATTGGCGAAATATGCGCAGCCAGCATTCCCGACGGGGCATCGGTATTCATGAACATCGGAACCTCGACCGAAGCCGTCGCCCGGCATCTGCTGGACCACAAGAACCTGATGGTCGTTACCAACAATATGAATGTTGCCAACATTCTGGTTGAAAACCCCGAATGCCGGGTCGTGGTGGCGGGTGGGGTCCTGCGCCGCTCTGACGGCGGCCTGATCGGAGATTTGACGGCCTCGACCATCCGGCAATTCAAGGTCGATTACGCGATCATCGGATGTTCGGCACTGGATGCCGATGGCGATCTTCTGGATTTCGACTTTCAGGAGGTTCAGGTCAGCCAGACGATCATCGCACAGGCACGGCAGACGTTTCTTGTGGCGGATCAGTCCAAGTTTCAACGCACCGCCCCGGCGCGAATCGCATCGCTGGCCGATATCGGGATGTTCTTCACGGACCACGCTTTGCCACATGATCTGGACGCTAAATGTGAGGAATGGGAGACTCAGGTGAAGCTCTGCCTTTAACCTGCGGTGCGGATTACATTTCTGCCGGTTTCATTGCCCCATTCCTTGCCACATATCCAATCGCCTGCCAGTATCGGGACAATTTACGGTTGTTCTTGCCTTTGGGGTCACTTGATTTGGGCCTGATCCCGCCGGGCAGAGACAATTCGATTGACGTACCGGGCACCTACGCCTGAGGATGGGGTACCTTCCCAAAATGGAGGCACGAGCATGGGGTTACTGGGTCAGCCGCTGGAATTTTATGACTACCTGACATTTGTCGCGCTGATATTGCTGCTTGCGGCGGTCATGGGCTTGTTCCTGTTCATCATGGGGTTGCCCGGTCGCATCGCGATCAAGCGCAATCACCCGCATGCCGAGGCCGTCAAGATCATGGGCTGGATGGGTTTTTTGGCCATCGTGCCTTGGGTTCACGCCTTTATCTGGGCTTTCCACGACGGTGTAACCGTTGATTTTCGCCGCGGACCAGATGAAGAAAAAGATGCTATCCGGAATGAAATCAAACGGTTGGGCGGCGTCGTGAAACCGGAATACCGCGACGCGCTTGATACAGACGACGCGCAGAAAAGCTAAGGCCAGAGGAAGTCAAAACACATGTTCGTCGCCCTTGGCATCACGCTGTTTTACATCATTTTCGTCTGGTTCATTTTCTTCAAGGCGCAATGGCTGAAATTCAATATCGTCTGGGGCATCGTCTCGTTCTGGGTTGGCGCCCATTTGCTGCTGATCTTTCTGGTCGCCTTGCGGTTTTTTCAGCCATTCTCGGTCGACAGTCATGTTGTCAGGTCAACTATCCAGATTGTTCCCCGTTTGACGCAACCAACGGTTTTGACCGAGGTTCTGGTTGAACCCAACACCGAGGTCAAAAAGGGCGACCCGCTTTATCGTTTTGACGATACGGTGTTCTCGCTTGCGGTGGACAACGCGACAGCCCAGCTTGTTGCCGCTGAGCAGAATGCGAAAATTCTTGAACAGGATGTCATAGCCGCGTCCGAGGCAATTGAGCGTGCAAATGCGCAGTTGGCCTATGCGAAGACGCAACAGGCCCGATACGAGAATCTTGTTCCTGCGGGCGGCGCCCGTCAGGATGAGCTTGACCGATGGAACGAACAGGTCACTGAGGATCAGGCGCAGGTGCACGAAGCCGAAGCCAATCTTGAAAAGGCAAAGCTGGCGCAAGCCTCGCAGATCGATGGCGTTAATACCGGTATCCTGCAGGCCCAATCGCAGTTGGACGAAGCCAAGTACTTCCTCGATAACACGACGATCTATGCGCCCGAAGACGGCATGATCGTTTCTCAGCAGGCCCGGCCCGGCCTGGTTGTCGGGGATATCCGCCTGGGCGCCATCGCCAGTTTTGTAACCAAGGACAATCCCTATGTCCTGGCCACCTACCGTCAGCAGAACCTGAAATTCGTCGAACCCGGTCAGCCGGTTGAGGTGGCGCTGGACCTGTATCCCGGCGAAATCCTGACCGGCAAGGTCGAGGCGATCTGGTGGGCCACCCGGCAAGGTCAATACCTGCCTTCAGGCCGCCTGCCGGGCTTTGAACTGCCCAAATTGCCCGGACGGATCGCCGTACAGATTTCGGTCGAAATCCCCGACGGGCACACCTTCCCTGCGGGCGGTCACGCGGCAGTGGCGATTTATACCGGTCAGGGCAAGAGTTTTGAGTTTCTCAGGCGCATCAACATCCGCCTTTATTCCTTCGCCAACTTCATCCGACCGCTGGATATTTGAGGACGCGCATCATGATACGGGCCAGAACCTTCCGCAGATTGATGGGCAGCGCGCTTTGTGTCGTGACCTTTGCAGCCTGCACTCCGGTTGGCCCGGACTTTGTGCGCCCGAACTCTCCGGTCGTCAAACAATGGATCGAAGTGAACAATCCCAACACGGGGCAAAGCGGACTGACCTCGCGCAGCGCGCCCGTGGTAAAATGGTGGGAAACGTTCAACGACCCCACCCTGAACAGACTGATCGCCGAGGCCTACGCGCAAAACCTGACCTTGCAGGTGGCCGGGGCGCGTGTGCTGCAGGCGCGGGCGCAGTTGGGCATCGCGTTTGGAGAGCTTTATCCGCAATCGCAGGCAGTCGGTGCCTCGCTTGAAAGGCGGCAGATCAGCGACAACCTCAATCCAGTGTCCGATATCAACCGCATCATCCCGCTGGACACGGAGTTCTCGACTTCGCAGGTCGGGTTCGACGCGCAATGGGAACTGGATGTCTGGGGCGCGCAGCGGCGCGGCGTTCAGGCTGCACGGTCCAATCTGGCGTTGCAGGTTGCCAACTATGACGATGCCCTTGTGACGCTGACGGGTGATGTTGCCGCCCTTTACGTCAATATCCGCGCATTGCAGGAATCCCTGATCGTTGCACAGGAGAATATCCGACTTCAGCAGGAATCTGCGGATCTGACGCAGCTGCGGTTCAACAACGGCGTCACGACCGAGTTGGATGTGCAGGAATCCACCGCCTTGCTGAACAATACAAAAGCGCTGGTTCCTGAACTGCAAAGCGACTTGCAGCAAGCCAAGAATGCGTTGGCCGTCTTGCTGGGGCAGCCGCCATCGCGCTTGACCAGCCTGCTTGGAAATTCTGGCCGCATCCCCTTGGCACGGTCCAATGTCGCGGTCGGTGTCCCTGCCGAATTGTTGCGCCGTCGCCCAGATGTTCGGGCCGCTGAACTGGCTGCGGCAACGCAATCCGCGCAGGTCGGGATTGCGATGGCCGACCTTTATCCGCAGTTCATCCTTTCGGGTTCAATCGGCCTGCAGGCATCGGGCGGGCGCGACCTGTTCAACGCCAACAGCACCACCGGGCTGGCCAGCGCGGGTGTTGTCTGGAACGTACTCAACTATGGTCGGATCAAGAACAACGTGCGGGCGCAGGACGCCGCCTATCAGGCCCTGATCGCCAACTATCAGAACACGGTCCTGACCGCCTATTCCGAGGTTGAGAGCGCCATGGTCGCCTATGCGCAGGCCCGCAAACAGGTCGAATTCTATCAGAACAGCGTTACGGCCTCGCGCCGGGCCGCCGAGATTGCAATCAGCCAATACCGTGATGGCATCGCCAGCTATTCGCGGATTTTAAACACACAAACCGCCCTGTTGCGGTCGCAAGCCAACCTGATCAGCGCACGTCAACAAGTGTCCAGCAATCTGGTCGCCGTTTACAAAGGTTTGGGCGGTGGATGGCAGATCCGGCAGAATCAGGAGTTCTTGCCCGGTACCGTTCTGGCCGAAATGGCATACCGCACCGACTGGGGTGATCTGCTGGAAAAGACCCCGACCGGTGTCAGCCTGAACTAGGTTCTATTTTGTCAGCCCCCGCAACCCGCCAGAGATCAGAATATTCACCTCGTAGAGGATGCGTGGCGCCGCCAGACCGCCGGGGCTTGCCAGATAGTTCGGGCTCCACTCCGGGTCGAATTTCTGTTTGAACGCACGCAGGCCTTCGAAGTGATAGAACTGCTCGCCGTGTTCGTAAACAAACCCCCCGATCCGGTTCCAGAGCGAAGCCAGTTGCCGGTTTTCGATCCCTGAAAACGGCGCAGCCCCGAGCGAAAACCAGTGGAACCCCTGCTCGGACCCCCACACCATCATCTCGGCAAACAGCGCATCCATGACAAAACTGGCGCTGTCAAGTTCGTAACGCATCAGGTCCAACGATAGTTCAGACTTGTTCCCGCCCTGAAACAGATTGGCGAAGGCCACGATCCTGCCCGTCTCGGCATTGCGCAGAACGGCGTGATCGAAATACGAAAGGTAATCGTCGTCGAAACCTCCCAAGGCAAAGCCCTTCTCTTCGCCTGCCTTACCGGCAAGCCAGTGATCCGAGATTTCACGCAATTCCGGCAAGACCGGTTTCAGGTCCTCCTTCGGAATGATCTCGAACACATAGCCATCACGTACGGCCCTGTTCTTGGCCTGCCGAAACCGTTTGCGTGACTTGCCGTCCAGCGAAAACCCTTGCAGCGGAACCCGCGCGACTTCGCCGATTTTCAGGATCGAAAGGCCCAGATCCAGAAAGGTTGGCAGGTATTTGGTCGAAACACTGTAGAAAGCACACAGCTTGCCCTCGCGGTCCGCCCGTTCGCGCAGTTGCCAGATCAGCTGCTGACCCGCGGTCTCATCGCCCACAGGCTCTCCCTTGGTGATCAGCGCGTTTCCGGTGTCGGCATAAGCAAGAAACGCGGTTTCATCCGGCGAAATCAGGAACTGCTTGTCGCCAGTCAATGAAATCTGGGCTTCGGTGTCTTCGCTTTGCAACGCAAGCCGTTCCACCGCCTCCGGTATTTCGGTTCGCACAGGAACCGGGATTTCGCGCCCGAACAGGGAATTGACAGCCACCACCCCAAGGATAACCGCGACCACCAGACTGGACCTGAGAAAACGCGAGGCATCGCCGTTCCAGGCGAACTCCCACCACAGGGCGTTTTGATATTCAACGTGCGAATACGCGAACAAACCGATCCAAAAAATCACCGCCATCAGTGCCAGCACACTGACCAGCCATGGAATATTCAGACGGAAAACCGACGCGCCGCTGACCCGGTAAAACGCGCCGCGAAACACGGCAAGAACGGCAATGGTCACCACCATACTCAGCGCTTCATGGATATCCAGGCCGCGGGTGAGCGAAGCGATGAACCCGGCCACCATCAGAACCATCGCGACGACCCAGGCGCGATAGAGCTTACGGAACAAGCCGCGTGATACGAGGATCAGCAGAACCCCAACCACACTGCCCGCCAGATGCGAGGCTTCGACGAACGAAAGCGGCAATACCTCGCGTAACGCGCCAAGGCTTTGGGAATTGGACGGCAGCGCGCCGGACACCAGTAATACAACGCCCGCCACTGCTGAAACGCCAGCTGCAACCATTGGAACAATCGGGCGAAAAGCGCGATAGACCCAGCTGGCTGCTCCGCCAATCCTATCGCGCTGTGTCAGCGCATAGGCCACTGCAATGGACAGGCTGGCGATGACGAAGGGCAGAAACGTGTAAACCACGCGATACAGCAACAAGGCTGCGATCACATCCGATCGGCCAGAGGCGCCGAGACCCGCGATCAGTGTAGCCTCGAACACACCGATCCCGCCGGGTGCGTGGCTGAGGATACCGACGGCAATTGCCGCCACATAGATGGCAAAGAAATACGGAAACCCGACGCCCAGATCGTTCGGCATCAAAACATACAGAGTCATTGATGCGCCAAACAGATCCCCTACTGCCGCCAGCGTCAAAAGGCTGGCCAGCTTTCCTCCGGGCAGGTTGAAGCCAAACCCACCAAAAGCCAGACGGCGCCCGCCGCTGGCAAGCCAGACAAACAGGGCCGCCAACCCGGCCAGCAGGCACAGGCCGATTACGGTTTCGGTCGTTTCACTGATCGGAAGAACCTGAGATATCCCGTCCGGATGCAACGTCAGCAAGATGCCAAGGATCAGGACCATGCCCATCCAGAAGGCCACCCACGAGGTCGCGATAACCCCGGCCACACGGGCCAGATCCAGCCCAAGCGACGCATAGATCCGATACCGGATCGCGGTTCCCGTGATGTAGGAAAACCCCAGACAGTTTGACACAGCATAGCCACTGGCCCCGGCCATTCCGGCGACCGGCAGCGGAACCTTGTCTTCCGCCAAGCTTTTGACCGCAAACACATCGTAAAAGGACAGCGACAGAAAACTGAATGCGGTCCAGCACAGCGCGAAAAACATGAGCTTCCAGGACGTACCCGCAATATCAGTCTGAACGTCGGACCATTTCACATGCGAAGACAACTCGTGCAGGACGGTCAACGCAATGATCGTGATAAGGATCGGAACCGCGATACGAACCCAGGGTCTTTCCAGCATGGCCGCAGCCTTCTCGGCCATCCGCAAAACCCGGGAATCGTCACTTGTTTCCTGTACGGTCATCACGACATTCCCTGCTTCAAACCAATCGCGTATACGGAACTAAAGCCGCTAAAGCCTGCCCGACCGCCCAGGCGGAGTTTGGCACAATTTCCTTACCATTCAAAGCGCTACAGGCAGCAAGTCCTCCACCCTGTCAGACGCGCCCCTTCCGCGTTGAAAGCAGCAGGTTGGTTTCGGACCGCGTGATCCCTTCCATCCGCCGGATCTGAAACAGAACCTCGTCCAGTTCCGCCAGCGTTTCGGCCCCGATCTCGGCAATCAGGTCCCAGCTGCCATTGGTCGTATGAACCGCTCTTACCTGCCGCATGGCGGCGATCCTTGCCATGGTCCGCTCGGTTCCCCGGCCTTCGATTTCCAACATCATTAGTCCTCGAACCGGGCTTTGCGCAACATCGCGCCGCGTCAGAACGGTAAAGCCGACGATCTCTCCGGACTGTTTCAAACGATGCAGTCGACTGCGGACGGTTGTTCGCGTCACGCCCAGAATCTGCGCCAGCTCCGACAGCGAGGCGCGCGCATCCCGGTGCAATGCGTTCAGCAGCCTGCTATCCAAATCGTCCATCGTCGCTTACCAGTTCGTTTATCCGGGTTTCTTTTTGAGCACTTTGCTATCTTCCGGGATGCCGTGTTGAAAGGTTAGACAAACACATGGCTAATGAAAACATAATACTTGTCGGCGCCCCAATGGACGCCGGAAAACGTCGGCAGGGATGCCGCATGGGTCCTGATGCCTATCGCGTCGCGGGTTTGCAGAAGGCCCTGATGGATCTGGGCCACAGCGTGTCGGACCTCGGTGATGTCCGCCCTGACGACGTCGAAACCGCCGAGCATCCTCACCTGTTCGCCTTGCCCGAATGTGTCGGTTGGACCCAGGCGCTGAGCCGTGCGGCGCAAGAAAGCGCCCGCCAAGGTTTGCCCATCTTCATGGGGGGTGATCACGCGCTTTCGATGGGTACGGTCGCAGGAATGGCAGCCCACGCGCACAGCATCGGACGGCCCCTCTTTGTTCTGTGGCTGGATGCGCATAGCGACTTTCACACGCCCGACAGCACCGGCAGCGGCAATTTGCACGGCACCCCGGTCGCCTATTTCACCGGTCGACACGGGTTTGACGCCTTTCCGCCGCTCACGGCACCTGTGCCCACCAACCGCGTCGGCATGATCGGCCTGCGCTCGGTCGATCCCGCGGAACGGGCCGCGCTGGAACAGGACCGCGCCATGTTGGCAGATATGCGCAGCATTGACGAAAATGGCATCAAAGCACCGCTGATGGCCTTTCTGGACCGCGTCCGCGCAGAAAACGGTATCCTGCACGTCTCGCTGGACGTCGACTTTCTGGACCCCGCCATCGCACCTGCCGTGGGCACCACCGTTCCCGGCGGCGCGACCGAACGGGAAGCGCATCTGGTGATGGAACTACTGCATGAAAGCGGCCTCGTCCGCTCACTGGATCTGGTGGAGTTGAACCCGTTTCTGGATGAACGCGGCCGAACCGCAAAACTTATGGTCGATCTGGCCGCCTCGTTACTCGGTCGCCGCATCTTCGATCGCCCAACCCGGAGTTTCTGATGCAGTCGCTTCAAGCCCCTTCGGCCGTCGTGATGATCCGGCCGCATGCATTTGCCTCGAACCCGGAAACGCACGGGGACAATGCGTTCCAGACACTTGCCAGCCGTTCGGCGACCGCAACCTCATCTGCGGCGCGCGATGAACATGATCAGGCAGTCGCGCAACTGCGGGCCGCAGGTGTCAGGGTTCACGTCTTTGACGATCACGGAGAACTGGACACACCCGACAGTGTGTTCCCGAACAACTGGTTTTCGACCCATCCCGGTGGGCATGTCGCGATCTATCCGATGTACGTTCCCTCAAGGCGGCGCGAACGCCGTTCCGACGTCATCGAGATGCTGAAACAGGAATACCGGGTTCAGGACGTGATCGACTATTCCGGACTGGAACAGGACAAGCTGGCGCTGGAAGGCACCGGCGCGATGGTCCTGGATCACATTGGTCGGGTTGCTTACACGGTAAAATCAAACCGCGCAGACCCCGTTCTGCTCGAACGGTTCTGCACTCACTTCAACTATGAGCCTATCGTTTTCGAAGCGAAAGATGCCCAAGGGCGCGATGTCTATCACACCAACGTTCTGATGGGTATCGGCACCGAATACGCACTGATCTGCCTGGACATGATCACCGACCCCGAGCGACGCGCGACAGTCAAAGCCAGGCTGGAGGAAACCGGTCGTGCAGTCATCGACCTGACCCACGATCAGATCGCGGAATTCGCGGGCAACGCCATTGAGCTGGCTGGCCAAGACGGTCTGGTCCTGGCTTTGTCCAGCCGGGCGCTGGAAGCGCTGACGCCCGAACAGATTTCCATAATCGAAGCCAGTGCAAAACCACTGCCGCTTTCGGTTCCCACAATTGAAACAGCGGGTGGATCCGTGCGCTGCATGATCGCAGGCATTCACCTGTCCCGCCGATAGGAGATCCTGATGCAACCTTCTGACAAGGCGCTTGTGCCCTTTGTTTCTGTCGACAACATGATGCGCCTCGTCCATCATATCGGCCTTGAAAAGATGATCACGCAGATTGCCGCGCAGATCGAATCTGACTTCAAGCGATGGGAAAGCTTCGACAAAACGCCCCGAATCCCCGCCCATTCCCCCCATGGCGTGATTGAATTGATGCCAACTTCGGATGGTGAGGCATACGGTTTCAAATATGTGAACGGGCATCCAAAAAACACGTCCGAGGGTCTGCAGACCGTGACCGCGTTCGGGTTGCTGGCGGATGTTTACACGGGCTATCCCACCCTCTTGACTGAAATGACCATGCTGACGGCCCTGAGAACAGCAGCAACCTCTGCCTTGGTCGGCAGCTATCTGGCACCGAAATCCGCAACGACGATGGCCATGATCGGCAATGGCGCTCAATCCGAGTTCCAGTGCCTGGCGTTTAAGGCAATGTGCGGCATCGACACTGTACGGCTGTATGACACCGACACGAATGCAACGGCCAAATGCGCGGCAAACCTGCAAGGCAAGGGTCTGACTGTTGTTTCCTGCAAAACGGCAGAAGACGCCATCGAAGGCGCCCAGATCATCACCACTTGTACAGCTGACAAGAAATACGCCACCATTCTGACGGACAACATGGTCGGTCCCGGCGTTCACATAAACGCAATCGGCGGTGATTGCCCGGGCAAGACCGAGTTGCACAAGGATATCCTGCTGCGTTCGGAAATATTTGTTGAATACCCCGAGCAAACGCGGATCGAAGGCGAAATTCAGGCCCTGGACTCAGACCACCCCGTGACTGAAATCTGGCAGGTGATGACAGGCCAGGCCAAGGGGCGCACGGATGAACGGGCGATTACACTATTCGACAGTGTCGGTTTTGCGATCGAGGATTTTTCTGCCCTTCGTTACATCAAACGCGCCATCGAAGAGACAGACTTCTTCGAGCCGTTGGACATGCTGGCGGACCCCGACGATCCACGTGACCTCTATGGCATGTTGATGCGCGCCGAAACCTGAAACCAGCTGGGGGTTTCAATGGTCAAGGGGGCGCTGCCCCCGCCGCCCTTCGAGCGACTCCCCCGGGATATTGTTGGCCAGATGAACAAGGGATCCGCTCTCCGACCATTGGTCCGGAGAGCTTCACCTGGCGCGGTCATCGGCATCCCTGCCTGTACCGCCAATCCCGTATCCGACAATTTGATTAAAGATCCGTTACTTCATCTGGCCAAAAATATCCCGGAGCGCGAGGCAGAGCCTCGCAAAAACCCAGGTCAACCAGCCAGGGACGGCAGATAGAGTACGATACCCGGAAAGGCCACGAGCAGGGCGATGGTAACGGCGTCGGCCACAAAAAACGGTGTCACGCCTTTGAAGACATCCTGAACACTGAGATCAGGACGCACCCCCGCCACAACAAAGCAATTCAGCCCGATTGGCGGTGTGATCAGGCAGAACTCGGCCATTTTGACCACCAGAATTCCAAACCAGATCGCACACATCGGGCCGGACATTCCAAAAGCACTCTCGGCAGCGCTGACAGCTTCGCCGCCGTTCAGTGCCATTACCGCAGGGTATACAACAGGCAATGTCAACAACAGCATGCCGATCGCGTCCATGAACATGCCAAGCACGGCATAGGCCAACAGGATGCAGATCAGGATCAGCATGGGCGACATTTCAAGCGACGTGATCCAGTCGGAGAACGCTCCGGGTAGATCGGCGAAACCCAGAAAACGGACGTAGATCAGAACGCCCCAGATGATCGAAAAAATCATCGCCGTCAGCTTGGCGGTTTCCAGCAGCGCCGACTTCAATTCACCCCAGCGCATGCCGTGATAAAGGGCAAAGCAGAACACGATAAAGGCTCCGATTGCCCCGCCCTCGGTCGGCGTGCCCCAGGCTTTTTCGCCAAATGGGTTGTAGACAAAACAGATAATGATCAGGATCACCGCGACGATTGGCATTGCCCCGGGCAGCGATGCGAAACGCTGCTTCCAGGTAAAGCCTGTTACCGGCGGGCCGACTGATTTGAACACAACGGCGATACCGACAATCAGGCCCCCATAGATGACCGCTGAGAACGCGCCGGGAATAAACCCGGCCAGCAAAAGCTTGCCAACGTCCTGTTCAACGATGATCGCATAGATCACAAGGATGGCGGACGGTGGGATCAAGGAAGCCAATGTCCCGCCGGCGGCGACAACGCCTGCTGCAAATCGCTTGTTGTACCCGACCTCCAGCATCTCGGGGATTGCGACCCGGGCGAATACGGCAGACGTGGCGACAGACGCGCCCGAAACGGCGGCAAAGCCTGCGGTGGCGAATATGGTCGACACCGCCAAACCACCCGGAACCCAGGCAATCCAGCGTTTTGCCGCCTCGAACAAGGCGCGGGTCAGCCCGGCATAGTAGGCCAGATAGCCGATGAGTATGAATGTCGGGATCAGGCTGAGCGTGTGCGAGGCCACCTTGGAATGCGGCACCTGTCCGGCCGTTTTCACTGCCACCGTCAGCGCCTTGCCAAAGCGGTCGGGGTCATATCCGAACTTGGCCCAGAAAATCCATACCAGCCCAACAAGCCCTGCCAGCCCCGCCGCAAAGGCGACGCGCATTCCTGTGACCACCAAAAACAGAAGGCCGCCTGTGACCCACAATCCGATATCAATCGTGTCCATGAGTCAGCCTTGTCCTTCGAACTGATCGGCCTCGGCGGCGGCCTGCGCTGCCGCGTCCTGGATAAGAGGCACAGCGACCGGGTGATCCAGCCCCAGAACAAACGCGCGCCCATATCCCCAGATTTGCAAAACTAGACGCAGGCACAGAACGGAGAACGCCACCGGAGCCAACAGTTTGGCCGGCCACAGAGGGATACCAATGTCGATGGAACTGTCCCTGCTCCACATTGGCGCGGCAAAATCGAACGACCGCTCGAAATGGGACCAGCTGCCCCAGACAAGGGCCATCATCAGGACGAGGATCAAGACGACGGAAATCATCTCGAAGAACCAAAGCGCCCGGCCGCGAAGACGCGCGATGACGATGTCCATGCGAATATGCCCGCCATCTCGCTGCACGTAGGAAACGCCCAGGAATGCGATCAGTGGCATCGCCTGTTCAATCCAGTCGACATAGCCCGGCAATGGCGCGTTAAGCGCATTCCGGCCGCTCACCGACACAACGGCAAGAACCATCAGTGAGAAAACCGCCAGACCGCTGATCAGGGCCAGCAGTCTTTCTGCCCGAAGAAGATGCTGGTCCAGACGGCTGAGACGGCTGCCATCCTCCAGCACGGTGGCCTGTCCCGCCATCCTGCTTTTTCCTTGTCATTGAAGAGAACCGGACGCCCGGTGGCATCCGGTTCATAACATCAGTTTCCGCCGCGTTGCTGCTGCAGTGTCGACTGAACAAGATCGTACAGGTCCTGCGCAGGCAGACCCTGGTCGGTCATGTCGGCAATCCACTGTTCGCGGATCGGATCGGCCGCCTTGGCGCGGAACTCCTGAAGGACGGCATCGTCAATCATAACTTTCTGAACGCCTTTTTCCTCAAGAACACCGTCCCACTTTTCTAGCAGGGCCCCGTAATTGGCCAGATAATGATCGATCGCCTCGTCAATCGAACTGTCCAGTGCTTCGCGATGTTCTGCCGGAAGCGCTTCATAGGCGTCGATGTTCACCACGACCGGGCAGTTTACGGTGCCAGGGTTCAGGTTGGCCGTCCACCAGTCGGCTTCGTTGATGGTGCCGAAGGACAGGTGGGCGTGCTGGGCAAATGCCACAGTATCGACAACGCCGGATTCCATCGCGTTGAACGCTTCGGTGGCGGGCACTGATGTTGGCACGCCCCCTACGGCTTCAAACGCTTTGCCCAACCCACCGGTCGCGCGCACGCGCATACCATCAAAAGCGGCAAGAGTGTCGCGCGGTTCGCCCGTGCCGACAAGGTTATACTGCGGCATGGGCGACGTCATGATGATCCGGGCGTTCCACTGCGCCATTTCTTCTTTGACGGCCGGGTGGTCATAAACCGCGTGGCTGACCGCTACTTCCTCGTCCAGATTGTTCACGCCCAGAAACGGAAGTTCGAGAACGGTGATCGCCCGGTTCTTGTCCCGATGGTAGCCCGCACAGAACTGCGCCATTTCAAATGCGCCGATCTCGATCCCGTCCAGGTTTTCCCTGGGTTTTGACAAACCGCCATAGCTGACGTTGATTGTGAACTCGCCGCCGGTCTTTTCGGCAACCAGTTCGGACAGCTTTTCAACATGCTCTGTAAATGCGCGGCGCTTGCCCCAGACCGAGGCGTTCCATTCGGTCGCAACGGCTTCGCCTGCAAAGGCCACGCCAATGGCCGCGACGGCGGCGGCGCTTAACATCCTGTTCATTGTGATCTCTCCCTGTGATGCGCCCCTTGGTCAGAGCGCTTGGACATAAAGCTAGCGCCAACATCCGGATGTGCCAACCCCGCAGACGCTGATGAGTTGCCGCCTTCAGGGCGCGACCTGCCGGTACAATCGAAAGAAGAATTGGGAATCCAAAAGGCATCCGGGAAATTCCGGAAAACTGCAGTTCGAAAACAGTTACACGGTAGGCATTGTTATTTTTACATTTTTTTTATCTTTTTCATATTTCTTTACATTTTTTAACCTGATAGCGAAATTTGTTTACAAACAAATCGTGGAACTACGGCAATTTATTTATTTGTTTTCAGAACCCCGTATATTCGCAATCGGGAGGAAACGGGTCGACATTGCCTGTTTGACGGGCAAAATCGGTTCATCAATATCCAGTCCTAGAGGGAGGAGCCTCAGTATGACAACCGCTGCCCAGGCAGGTGCCAAAACATATCCGCCATCCGCAGAAATCGTGTCCCGTGCGCATATCGATGCTGACAAATACGCGGCAATGTATGCAGCCTCTGTCAGTGATCCTGATGTCTTCTGGGATGAACAGGGCAAGCGCGTCGACTGGATCAAGCCTTATACTCAGGTCAAGGATGTGGACTACAGCTTTGGCTCGGTGAAGATCAACTGGTATGCCGATGGCACGCTGAATGTTTCGGCAAACTGTCTTGACCGTCACCTGGCGACACGCGGCGATCAAACCGCGATCATTTGGGAGCCGGATGATCCAAACGACGCAGCGCAGCACATCACCTATGCCGAGTTGCACCGCCGCACCTGCCGGATGGCCAACATTCTGGAATCAATGGGCGTGCGCAAGGGCGACCGGGTCGTGATCTATCTGCCGATGATCCCCGAAGCCGCCTATGCCATGCTGGCCTGCGCGCGGATTGGGGCGATCCATTCGATTGTTTTCGCAGGCTTTTCCCCGGACGCCCTGGCAGCGCGGGTCAATGGCTGCGACGCCAAGGTCCTGATCACTGCCGACGAAGCCCCGCGCGGTGGCCGCAAGACGCCACTGAAATCGAATGCCGATGCGGCTTTGCTGCACTGCAAGGACACCGTGAAATGTCTGGTGGTCAAGCGGACCGGTGGCCAAACTACATGGGTGGATGGGCGTGACCACGACTACAACGAAATGGCGCTTGAAGCGGATGACTACTGCGCGCCCGCCGAGATGAGCGCAGAAGACCCGCTGTTCATCCTCTATACCTCGGGCTCAACCGGTCAGCCCAAAGGCGTGGTGCATACGACCGGCGGCTATCTGGTCTATGCAGCCATGACCCATGAGATCACTTTCGATTACCACGATGGTGACGTGTACTGGTGCACCGCAGATGTGGGATGGGTCACGGGCCACAGCTATATCGTCTACGGCCCACTGGCCAACGGCGCGACCACGCTGATGTTCGAGGGTGTGCCGACATTTCCGGACGCCTCGCGGTTCTGGCAGGTCTGCGAAAAGCACAAGGTGAACCAGTTCTACACCGCGCCGACCGCAATCCGTGCCCTGATGGGACAAGGCAATGAATTCGTCGACAAATGCGACCTGAGCGACCTGCGCGTTCTGGGCACAGTGGGCGAGCCCATCAACCCCGAAGCCTGGAACTGGTACAACGAAGTTGTCGGCAAAGGGAAATGCCCCATCGTTGATACCTGGTGGCAGACCGAAACCGGCGGTCACTTGATGACCCCCCTGCCCGGAGCACACGCGATGAAACCCGGCTCGGCCATGAAACCGTTCTTCGGCATTGTGCCGGTGGTTCTGGACCCGCAATCCGGTGTTGAGATTGAGGGCAATGGGGTCGAAGGCGTTCTGTGCATCAAGGACAGCTGGCCGGGCCAGATGCGCACCGTCTGGGGCGATCACGAGCGGTTCGAAAAGACCTATTTCTCGGACTACAAGGGCTATTACTTCACTGGTGACGGCTGCCGCCGTGATGAAGATGGCGATTACTGGATCACTGGTCGCGTTGACGATGTGATCAACGTATCCGGGCACCGTATGGGCACGGCCGAGGTGGAAAGCGCACTGGTTGCGCATGCCGCCGTCGCCGAAGCCGCTGTCGTAGGCTACCCCCATGAAATCAAGGGGCAAGGCATCTATTGCTACGTCACCCTGATGAATGATCGTGAGCCCAGCGACGAACTGCTGAAAGAACTGCGCACCTGGGTGCGGACCGAAATCGGCCCGATCGCCAGCCCGGATGTGATCCAGTGGGCACCTGGCCTGCCCAAGACACGCTCGGGCAAGATCATGCGCCGTATCCTGCGCAAGATTGCCGAAAACGACTTTGGCAGCTTGGGTGATACTTCGACACTGGCTGATCCGTCGGTCGTCGAAGACCTGATCGAAAACCGTGCGAACAAGTGAGGATGTGATGGACGCTGCCACGATCACCACACCCGCCGTTCTGATCCTTCTCGGCCCTCCGGGCGCCGGGAAGGGCACACAGGCCCGCATGCTTGAAGAAAAGTTCGGGCTGGTTCAACTGAGCACCGGCGATCTGCTTCGGGCCGCCGTTGCTGCCGGAACCGAGGCAGGCAAGGCCGCGAAGGCCGTGATGGAAGCCGGCGATCTTGTCAGTGACGAGATCGTCATAGACATCCTGCGCGACCGGATGGCGGAACCGGATTGCGCCAAAGGTGTCATTCTGGACGGATTCCCGCGGACTACTGTTCAGGCCGAAGCGTTGGATGGACTGTTGGCCGAAAACGGTCAGAAGATCAGCGCCGCGATCAGCCTTGAGGTGGAGGATGCCGAGATGATCACCCGCATCTCGGGCCGCTATACCTGTGCTGGCTGCGGTGAGGGGTACCACGATCAGTTCAAGAAACCGGCGGTCGAAGGAAAGTGTGACAAATGTGGTCACACGGAGTTCAAGCGCCGCGCCGATGATAATGCGGTAACCGTTGCGTCCCGGCTGGAAGCCTACCATGCGCAGACCGCTCCGCTGATCGACTACTACGAAAGTCATGAGGTTTTGAAACGGACCAACGCCATGGGCCGGATCGAAGACATCGCCAGTGATCTGGAACAGATCGTCGGCGACGCGATGAGTTAAGGGGATAAGTGAAGCCCAATTTGGGGCTCTGATCCAACAAAAGAATACTTCAACGGACCCGCCTTGGCGGACCGGAGGAGTTTTGCCAAACGCCACCCGGCGTTCGGCGCATTCGAGAGGCGGCCCAACGCACTGGAGGAGTTGGGCAAGGGGCCGCTCAACGACGAAGCGAAGGAGGAACCCGCGATGGCGGATCAATCTACAAACTCCGCGCAGGCTGCCGAGGCCGATAAGGGCTATTGGCAGGCCAACCTGCGCCTCATCTACATCAGCCTCGTGATCTGGGCGCTGGTGTCTTTCGGATTCGGCATTCTGCTGCGTCCGCTGCTGTCGGGTATCGCTGTTGGCGGCACCGACCTGGGCTTTTGGTTCGCTCAGCAGGGATCGATTCTGGTCTTTCTGGTGCTGATCTTCAACTACGCCTGGCGCATGAACAAGCTGGACGCCGAATACGGCGTGGATGAGGAGTAACCCCCATGGACCAGTTTACCATCAACCTGCTGTTTGTCGGCGCGTCGTTCGCGCTGTACATCGGCATCGCGATCTGGGCCCGTGCGGGTTCCACATCCGAATTCTACGCCGCCGGTCGCGGCGTTCACCCGGTCACCAACGGTATGGCGACAGCGGCGGACTGGATGTCCGCGGCCTCGTTCATCTCGATGGCGGGTCTGATTGCCTTTACCGGCTATGACAACTCGACCTTCCTGATGGGTTGGACCGGTGGCTACGTGCTGTTGGCACTGCTGCTTGCACCTTACCTGCGCAAGTTCGGCAAGTTCACCGTATCGGAATTCATCGGCGACCGCTTCTACAGCCAGACCGCCCGTATCGTTGCGGTGATCTGTCTGATCGTGGCTTCGGTGACCTATGTTATCGGCCAGATGACCGGCGTTGGCGTGGCCTTCGGCCGCTTCCTTGAAGTGTCGAACACATCCGGTCTTCTGATCGGTGCCTGTGTCGTGTTTGCCTACGCGGTTTTCGGTGGGATGAAAGGTGTAACTTACACTCAGGTCGCTCAGTACTGCGTGCTGATCACCGCCTACACGATCCCGGCGATCTTCATCTCGCTGCAGCTGACCGGTACTCCGATCCCGGCGCTGGGTCTGTTTGGCGACACCGCAGGCGGAGAGCCTCTGCTGAGCAAGCTGGACGCGATCGTGACCGAGTTGGGCTTCAACGAATATACCGCCCACCACTCGAACACGCTGAACATGGTACTGTTCACACTGTCGCTGATGATCGGTACCGCCGGTCTGCCGCACGTGATCATGCGCTTCTTCACCGTACCGAAAGTGTCTGACGCTCGCTGGTCGGCTGGCTGGACGCTGGTCTTCATCGCTCTGCTGTACCTGACTGCCCCTGCGGTTGGCGCAATGGCGCGACTGAACATCACCGACATGATGTGGCCCAACGGTGGCATCGAAGGTGGCGCTGTTTCGGTTGAAGACATCGACACCGATCCACGTTACGACTGGATGCAGACATGGCAGAAAACCGGTCTGCTGGACTGGGAAGACAAGAACGGCGACGGCAAGATCCAGTACTACAATGACGCGAATGCCGACATGCAGGCCATTGCGGAAGAAAAAGGCTGGGTTGGTAACGAACTGACCAAGTTCAACCGCGACATCCTGGTTCTGGCCAACCCCGAAATCGCCAACCTGCCGGGTTGGGTGATCGGTCTGGTCGCGGCCGGTGGTCTTGCGGCTGCCCTGTCAACCGCTGCGGGTCTGTTGCTGGCGATCTCGTCGGCGGTGTCCCACGACCTTGTCAAAGGTGCGATCAACCCGCAGATCTCTGAAAAAGGAGAGCTGCTGGCGGCTCGTATCGCCATGGCCGTGGCCATCGTCGTTGCAACCTACCTGGGTCTGAACCCGCCGGGCTTTGCGGCGCAAACCGTGGCGCTTGCCTTCGGTCTGGCGGCGGCCTCGATCTTCCCGGCACTGATGATGGGGATCTTCTCGACCCGCATCAACAACACTGGCGCAGTTGCTGGTATGCTGGCAGGTCTGACCGTGACCTTGGTCTACATCTTCCTGCACAAGGGCTGGCTGTTCATTCCGGACACCAACTCGTTCACCGATGCTGACCCGCTGTTGGGTCCGATCAAGTCGACTTCGTTCGGTGCCATTGGTGCAATGATCAACTTCGGCGTTGCCTACGTCGTCGCCGGTATGACCAAGGAGACTCCGCCGGAGATCGTCGAATTGGTCGAAAGCGTGCGCATTCCCCGTGGTGCGGGCGCAGCTCAGAACAAGTGAGCCTGATGTGGTCGGTACCCTCCATGGCTGACCACATCTTTCGATCCACTGTACCCGCCCGGCATCCCACCGGGCGGGGCTTTTCATTCAGAAGCCAAGGACGACCCTATGCCCCTGTCCCATGATGAGATCACCCGGTTTCTGAAATCCGTTCACCCCTATGACGCCCTGCCCACGGATGCGCTGGACGCCGTTGCCCGGCAGATCGAGGTTCACGAGGTCGAAGCGAATAGCCCGGTTTACGAGTTGGGCGGCCCCCTGCCCGGTGTTTTCGTAATCTACGAAGGACAGGTCGAAATCACGGATGAAAACGGCGCGGTCGTATCCCACCTTGGTCTACGCAACTCCTTTGGCGAGCGGGGGCTGCTGAAAGACGGCAAGGCAGCAACGCATGCGCGCGCGGACACGCCGTCTGTTCTGATTCTGCTGCCGCCCGCCCTGGTGCGCCAACTGATCGACGATCATGATGTGGTCTCGAGATTCTTCAACCGAACCCGGGGCAACCGCTCCACTCCGCAAAGTCTGGCAACCACCGCCATTGACGTTTTGATGGCACGCGATCCTGCGACTTGCCCACCTTCCACCCCGGTTCAAAAGGCAGCGCAGTTGATGCGGGAAAGGCATATCTCGTCGCTTTGCGTAACCGAAGGCGAGACCCTTCTGGGCATTGCCACGCTGAGGGACATCGCAAGCAAGTTCGTGGCAGACGGAATGCCCGCAGCAACGCCGGTTTCGTCGATCATGACGGTAAATCCGGTCACACTTTCGCCCTCGGATATCGGCTCGGACGTTCTGCATGTGATGATGGAGCGCGGCATCGGCCACATTCCCATTTCCGAAGGCGGACGTCTTGTCGGCATCGTCACGCAAACGGACCTGACCCACTATCAGGCCGTCAATTCCGCCGAACTCGTGCGTCGGATCGCCCGCGCCCAATCCGCCGAGGAGATGGCGCTGGTGACGGCCGAAATCCCTCAACTTCTGGTGCAGTTGGTGGCCGGAGGGAACCGGCACGAGATCGTGACCCGTCTGATCACCGACATTGCCGATACTGCCACCCGGCGTTTGCTGGTATTGGCAGAAGACAAATTTGGACCACCGCCAGTTCCCTATCTGTGGCTGGCGTGCGGTTCGCAAGGGCGGCAGGAACAGACAGGTGTTTCAGATCAGGACAACTGCTTGATGCTGGATGATCAGGTGACAGACGCCCAGATGCCCTATTTTGCTGATCTGGCCAAATTTGTTTCGGACGGGCTGGACACCTGCGGGTATTTCTATTGCCCCGGCGACATGATGGCCACCAATCCGCGCTGGTGTCAGCCGGTCCGCGTCTGGCGCGACTATTTCAAGGGCTGGATCGCCAAACCCAACCCCGAGGCACAGATGTTGGCCTCGGTTATGTTCGACCTGCGCCCCATCGGCGGCGCGTTCGAGCTGTTCTCGGATCTTCAGGCAGATACGCTCGGCGCGGCCAGCGCAAATTCAATCTTTGTCGCCCACATGATTTCCAACTCGCTCAAGCACACGCCGCCATTGGGCCTGCTCCGCGGCTTTGCGACGATCCGTTCGGGCGAGCATCGAAACACGCTGGATCTGAAACATAACGGCGTCGTGCCTGTGGTGGATCTGGCCCGGATTTACAGTCTGCAGGGGCAATTCACCGAAGCCAACACACGTGCACGCCTGAAAGCCGCCGAGGCCGGCGGCGTGCTGAGCCCCGCTGGCGCGCGGGATCTACTGGACGCCTACGATCTGATTGCCGAAACCCGGCTTGAACATCAGGTTCGGCAGATCAAGGCTGCGAAAGATCCCGACAATTACCTGCCCCCGTCGGATTTGTCCGACTTTGAGCGAAGTCATCTGCGCGATGCCTTTGTCGTGGTAAAAACGATGCAGTCGGCGGTAGGCCACGGCAAGGGCATGTTGGGTTAAGTGTAGTTTGACGAATACGATGGGATCGCTTTCGGCGACCGTATTTGGAACAAGAAGAAGAGGCGAGACGCGCCTGAGTCAGAAAGGTTAGCCATGTTTCTTGAATTGATCGGTACGGTTTTTGCAGGTTTTGCTTTTGCAGGCATCGCAATGCTGTTGAACAAGCTTTCCGGTGGCCGTCTGCCCCGCTGGACCGCGCCGGTTGCCGCCGGTGCCGGGATGATCGGAGTGACCATCGCCAGCGAATATTCGTGGTATGGGCGCCAGCTTGAAACCTTGCCTGAAGGAATGGAAATCGTGCAGGAGGTCGAAAGCCGCGCCTTCTATCGACCTTGGACCTATGCCGTGCCCTTCGTGGATCGTTTTGCCGCGATCGATACCGTATCGATACGCACCAACGCGCAGGTTCCCGAGCAACGCCTGGTGGATTTATACTTCTTCGGTCGCTGGGCCCCGGTTTCGAAACTGCCCGTTGCAGTCAATTGCGCCGAAAACAGCCGCGCCAACCTGGCAGATGGTGCAGAATTCGCCGATGACGGACGGCTGCTGAATGCCACCTGGATCGCGGCGGGTTCCGGAGACCCGGTCATAGAAGCCACCTGCGAGGTCTGATCATGCTGACCCGGCTGAGCCTGCGCCTGAGAGTATTCCTGTTCTTCTGTCTGCTGGCACTTGGCGGATTGACCGTCTGCATTGCAGCCCTGTGGGTCGGATACGCACGAACGGGCAACCCGGACCTGGCCAATGCGTTTGTTTTTGCCGGTATTCTTATCGCCTTTGGCCTTTTGGCGCTAAGTGTCGGAGTCTGGCTGTTGTTTGACGACAATGTCGCGAAACCGATCGAGCGCTTGTCGGCTGAACTGCGCGCCCGTGCGCATGCTGGTGTCAGCAGCGACCTTGACCTTCAGGCCGCTCGGTATTTGGGGGATCTGGCCCCGGCAGCGGCAGGGCTTGCGGATCGGCTCACTGACAAGACCCTTGATATCGCCGAAGCCGTCGCTGCGGAAACTGCTCATCTCGCGGCTGAAAAGCGGAAGCTTACGGCGCTGTTGACGGAAATTCCGGTGGCAATGCTGCTGGCTGGTCCGACCCATAAAATCGTTCTCTACGACGCGCAGGCCGCCGAGGTTTTGGCCCAGATTTCCCATCCTAGGCTGAACGCCTCTCTTTTCGAGTATCTGCAGCCGAACCCGCTGACAGCGGCGTATGAGAAGATGTGCAAGACCGGGCTCGAGGTCGCATGTACGCTGACCAGCATTGATGGCAACCAAAGCTATGCCGCGCGTATGAAACCCCTGGGCCATGCGCCCGGCTACATGCTGATCTTCGACGACAGCGCCGCCAATATCCCGCCCGAGGCCGCCCGCCCGCTGGTTTACAATTTCGATCTGTTGGACGGAGCCACCGATGTAGAATTCGAACATCGCGCCCTGACCGACCTGTGTTTCGTGGTGTTCGATACCGAGACCACGGGCCTGCTGCCGCACAAGGATGAAGTTGTGCAGATCGGCGCAGTCCGGGTGGTCAAGGGCCGGATCGTCGAAGGTGAGCATCTGGATTTGCTGGTCAACCCCGGAATTCCGATCCCTCCGGCTTCGACCAAGGTGCACAAGGTCAGCGACCACATGGTCCTGGGGGCTCCGGACATTGCCCAGGCTGGGCGCGTTTTTCATCAGTTCGCTCATGATGCGGTCATTGTGGCCCACAACGCTCCGTTCGATATGGCGTTTATGCGCCGGCATGAGAAACGCATGGGTGTGGAATGGAACCACCTGATTTTGGACACGGTCCTGCTGTCGGCTGTGCTGTTCGGTGCCAGCGACACACACACCCTGGATGCACTATGCGAGCGACTGGACATCACAATCCCGGAGGCGCTGCGCCATACGGCATTGGGTGACGCCGTCGCGACGGCCGAGGCTCTGGTCAAGATGCTGCCCATGCTTCGGGCACGCGGGATGGTGACATTTGGCGATGTTCTGGTCGAAACACGCAAACATGGGCGATTGCTGGAAGATCTGAACTGACGCGTAAATATTCACGCCATTTTCACCTTTCCATGGACAAACCCGACCGCTCATGGCACCTGATGCGCGTCTAAAACACGAGCGCGCAATGACGGATAGAACCTTCACCCCGGGCCCTGATCACAGCAACGCCTTTCGCCAGGCGTTGGGCTGTTTCGGCACAGGTGTGACGGTCATCACGACCAACACGGCCGAAGGGCCGCGCGCGATTACCGTGAATTCCTTTTCCTCGGTGTCGCTGGATCCCCCGCTGGTTCTGTGGTGCCTTGCCAAGGATTCCAACCGCTTTGACGCCTTCAGCGCATGCACGGACTATTCGATCCACGTCATGGCGCAGGAGCAGCAGGATCAGGCTTTGAAGTTTGCCCGAAACGGCTTTGATTTCTCGCACGCAGACTGGCGCGCGGATCCTGCCGGTCGCCCTCAACTGGACGGCTGCCTGGCGCGGTTCGATTGCCATCTGCACGACCGGCACGAAGCGGGCGATCACCTGATCTTGGTGGGTCGCGTCGAAACCGCGATGTACCGGACAGGTCAGGGTCTGATTTTCAAACGCGGTCAGTTCGGTGGTTTTGTCGATACGATCTGAACGCTATTCGTCCAGAGACCCATGAACGGCAAGCGCCTCAAGTTTAGCATCTTGGGGAACGATGACGCGAAACGCTTCATGAACACCTGAATCGGTCAACTCGCGTGCAACGGTTAGCAGCGTGTTCGGCGCGTGTTCTTCACACAGGCCGGACATATGGTCAATTTCGGCCCGTGCAACGCCCAGGGCTGCATCGATTGATGGGGCCCCGTAAAAACGGACGAAATGATCCGCAAGATTCTGTGCGATCTGTTCAAGTTCGGATGGTTCGACGTTGGTAACGGCGACGAATGTCACCCGTCCGAATGTCTCAAGCCCCAGCCAGCCGTTGGCAAAGGCCTGCCGCGCCTTGCCTGCCAGATCAGCCGACCCCCAGTTCGAAAACTCGAACCCGCCCGAAATGCACCATTCACCGGTGCGCGCAGGCGACTGAAAGACATTCATGTCACTTTCGTCAAAGTGAATGGCACGGGCCAATTTCATCAGGATGCCTCCAGCAACTCAGTCAGTGGGCGCAGTTGAGTGTCCGAACCCTTGCGGATCAGCATACCAAACCTTTCATCCGTGCCAAGGAACACGCCCTGTTCTTCAATCGGCTCACCCACGCCGCGCAGAAGTCCCATCCATTCTGCGTGCAACGAGCCGTTGCCGTCCTCTTGCCAGCGATTGAGCCATGTCAGCATGTGACGCGACCAGCTTTCGACCAACTGCACCGGGCCGACTTCGGCACAGCCTTCGTCATACAGCGCGGTGACATCAGGATTTTCCCCGGGTGCATCGCTTGTCTGCAACAAGGCTAGTTCCCACCCTATCACCAACCAGTCAGGGACTTCTTCCGAACTATTGGCGGAAGCAGCGGCCCGGAACTGTCCACACCGGGCCCCGTTCACGCAGACCAAACCGTCCCAGCCCAGATGTACGGCAACCTCGGGCGGGGCCAGCGCGCCCAAAGCGTTCTGAAAACCCACCGCGCACAACGGAAGCATTGCCATTGCGTCCAGCAGCGGCACCTCGGGCGCGAAGACAATCGCAACCCGCAGACGGTCTGCCTGAATATTGTAAACGACCGCGCCTGCGTCACAGCCCAGCGCAGCCATTGCCTGCGCGCGCTCAAACGGGTCTTCCCCGCCCTGAACCGGATGTCCGGTCAGCAATGGGGGGAAGACCGGCTCGGTCATGCCTGGCCCTTGGCGATCATGTCGCGGGCGATCTTGCGGAACGCCTCGGCCTGCGGACTGTCTGGCTTGCTGACCACGATCGGCGCACCGCCATCGGCTGCAACGCGAATGTCCAAATGCAGCGGAATTTCCCCCAGCAGCGGAACGCCCAGCGCCGCGGCTTCGGAGGCCACTCCGCCGTGTCCGAATACATGCTCCTCATGTCCGCAATTCGAACAGATATGGGTCGACATGTTCTCGATCATCCCCACGATGGGCGTTTTGAGCTGATTGAACATGTCGATGCCTTTGCGGGCGTCGATCAGCGCCACATCCTGCGGAGTTGACACGACGATGGCGCCATCCACCCGGAATTTCTGGCTCAGCGTCAGTTGCACGTCGCCGGTGCCGGGCGGCAGATCGACGATCAGCACATCCAGTGCACCCCATTGCACCTGGTTCATCATCTGCTGCAGCGCGCCCATCAGCATTGGACCACGCCACACGACCGCCTGCCCTTCGTTGGTCATCAGGCCCATCGACATCATGGTGACACCGTGATTGCGCAACGGCAGGATCGTTTTTCCGTCAGGGCTTGCCGGTCGTCCGGAAACCCCCAGCATACGCGGCTGCGATGGCCCGTAAACATCCGCATCCAACAGTCCAACACGGCGACCTTCGGCGGCCAGCGCGCAGGCCAGGTTGGCGGAAACCGTCGATTTACCGACCCCGCCCTTGCCCGATGCCACTGCGATGATCCGGTCAACACCCGCAACCGGCTGTGGCCCAGTTTGGGAAGGCTTGGGTTTCGGCTTCAGATCCGGCGGCGCCTTTTCGGAATGCGCGGTCATCATCGCGGATACTTTTTCAACACCCTCGACCATCTTTGCGGCCTGTTCTGCGGCGGCACGCACCGGCTCCATCCGCTCGGCCTGTTTCGGGTCGATCTCCAGCACGAAACGAACGGTTTCACCTTCGACATTCAGGGCGCGCACCACACCTGCACTGACGATGTCCTGACCCGAAACCGGGTCGGTGATCTTTTTCAGGTTCGCCAGAACCGCGTCACGAACACTCATGCATCTGTTTCCTTGTTCCGCCCCATGGTGTGGGTATCGCCTGTCATTGCATGTGTCTCCGTCTTTTTCAGTTTATTTGACGCTATCCGCCAGTCGCCGCTAGGCTTGGGGGATGCGTGCCATCCTTTTGTGCCTAAGCCTGTCGCTGTCTGCCACCCCTTCGTTATCGCAAGAGGCGCTTGGGCTTGCGGCTCCGGATCAGGTGAGGGACTCGGGTCTACTGCAACATATTCTTCCGCGCTTTTCCCTCAAGACCGGAATCCGGGTTATCGCCGATGAAAACGGGATAATGTCTGTGGCGGCCTCCCCGCCGGGTAAGCCCGTCTTTGCCCGGGATGGCGTCACCTACCATCTTCGTATTCAGGATGACCCCCGCCAGGTCCGGTTTGAGGACTGGATGCTGTCGGACATTGGAAAGCGCACGATCGAAAGCTTTGTGCCGGATCAGGGCCCTCCTTTCGATACGCAGTTTGACACCGTTGAAACTGCAGAAGAAACGGCAACGAACGCGAACACTGAGATCGGGCGCGAGCTGTCGTTTACCCATTGCGGAAGGTGTCATGTTATTGGTCCGCGCAACCGCATGAACGGTCTGGGCTCGACCCCTTCCTTTGCGGTTCTGCGCGCCATGCCCGACTGGTCGGAGCGGTTCGAAGCCTTCTTTGCGCTGAACCCGCACCCTTCGTTCACGCAAATCGCGGGGCTGACACCGCCGTTCGATCCGACCCGGCCCTCGCCTATTCACCCGGTCGAAATCACGCTGGAGGACTTGGAGGCCATCCTCGCCTTCGTATCGAACATCCGCGCGGCCGATCTGGGCGCGCCACTGCAGCATCAGTGATCCTTTCGCTTCGAGAAGTAGTCCTCGGTGGTGACAACACGCGGCCTTGGGCTGGATTGAAAAGGATTGTCCTGGTGCTGAAACTGCGCATTTACACGGCAATTGTCGCACATCTGGATCATCCGCGCCTGTTCGGATGAGGCAAACATCGGATGGCTTCCCGACAGTTTGTCCATAATGCGCTCGACCGTGGACTTCACACCGAACAACGCTCCACACTCGACGCAGGCAAAGGGTTCTTCCTCGTTCAACACCTGCTGAGACAGGGCTTTGTCACTCAGGTCCAGCTGCGGGACCAGAGCAATCGCTTTTTCGGGGCAGATCGTCCGACACAGGCCACATTGCAAACACGCGTCCTGCTGGAAATTCAGTTGCGGCATATCCGGGTTGTCGACCAATGCGCCGGACGGGCACAGCGACACGCAGCTCAAACACAGCGTGCAGGCATCCGTATCAACAGCAATGGCCCCATATGGCGCGCCCTGTGGCAAAGTGATCGGCTCATGGGCGCCAGGGTTCAGCGCCTGCGCTGCCAGTCGCGCGACCTGCCGACGATTTCCCAAGGGGAGGACCGGATCGGTCAAAGCCTGCGGGACATGCTGATCGTAAAGACGGTCAGACAGTGCATCCGGGTCAGTTTCATCAATCACACCAAGACACTCGGGATCGGCAATGGCCTGCGCCAGCATCAGTTCCTTGTCCAGCGCGTCCTTTTCGGTCGTTGGCGAAAGCAGGACATCGACTCGTGCAAATCCGTGGGCCAGACCGGCCAGCATTTCCGCATGACCAAAGCCCGAGATCACGCTCAGTTCCAGCGGGATCACATCCGCAGGCAAGCCCCGACCGAACCGGGCAGCAAGCCGGATCATCTCGGCCCCATGGGCATCGTGAACCAGCAAACGCGGAGCGATGCCTCCGGCCCTTCGGTAGGTGCGCGCCAGGACATGCATCCGGGACAGTGAAGCGGCCAGGGGCGGATCCTCGTAGGTGATCGCCGTCGACGGGCAAACCGATGAACATTCGCCGCATCCGGCGCAGATCATCGGATCTATTGCGACGTGTTCTCCGGCCGGAGTAATTGCACCCGTCGGACAAATGTCCAGACAATTCGTGCAAGCCACCTGTTCCGCCCGGGAATGGGCGCAAAGGGTTTCATCGAGACGAACATAGAGCGGCTTTTCGAACGTTCCAACCAATTGCGCCGCATCAAACGCCACCCTTTCGACGGCCAGCGCATCGCGCGGATCGGTGCGCAGGTAGCCTTCGCGCTTGGCCGGGGCCTGAACAAATGGGGTGCCGCCGGTCAGGTCGATCACAATGTCGCAGACCGATCGCGCGCCATCCTTTGCGTCGGTCCAACCGAACGCGCCCCGCCCGCCGGGTTTCAACTGCCTCAACCTGTCCAGCTTCAGCGAGAACGCACCAAGCGCCCCATTCAGCGTGCGCAGTTCCCCATGCACGACGTCAAACGATCTGGAGACCGGTACAGCGTCATCCGTGGCCAAAACCGTGATCGCCAAAGTATCTGACAAGCGCCCGGCCAGCGCAAAAGCGGCCTCGCCCGGCCCAATGATAAAGCAGGTCCCTTCGCTAACGACATCGACGCTGGGAGTGATCGGTTGCGGCAGCAGTGCTTCGGCGGCCAGCGCAGCCATCTTGGGTGCCGCATCCTGCCCCTGTTCGGACCAACCTGCGCGGTCGCGCAGATCGACAAAGCCGGGCGTTTCAACACCCAGATCGTCGGCAAGGTCACGAAACACGTCCTGCTCCTGCCCGCAGGCTATGATTGTCGTATCCTCGCCTTTCAGCGCAGCGGCGGCGGCTTCCAGTTCCCGCGTGCACAGCGCGCTGTGAATTTTGGAACACGCCACGTCGCAGGCCGAGGCCACCTTGTCCGCATCCAGCGATTGGGTTCCTGCGCAATCGCAAAGCAGCATCTTTATGGCCATATCCATCCCCATCGCTTTCCCCACCCTCAGCACATTAAGCCGTATGCGCAGTGAGGCAATGTCCACGCCACCAAAGAAGGGTTTATTCGCCGGATCGACCCCGCATAACCCTCGCCCGGGCACCAAAATTCATTACCGATTGGTTAAAAAATAAACTTGTGGTGATCAATTGTCATGTTTCGCTCTAATAAGATGCTTGGCGAAAAGCCGTATTGTGTACCATAGTGGACACCAAGGAAGGCAGGGGAGAGCCTTTCGGGGAGGATTAGGTGGCCAGGGCCGCAAATCAGATCGAAATGCCGGTTGGCGTTGTTGTGCGCAAAACACCGGGTGTGACCCGTTGGGCGCGGTGGAGTTGGCGTGCTGTGGCGGCTTTGCCCGGAGCAGGACCTGCAGATTGGAAGGAATTGCGCCGCGAGGGGGAAGCAGTGGAGTACCACGCAGCCACCCTGCCGCTGACGCTCTGGGCAGACGAAACCGAAGCCTACATGGTGAACCTCGCTGACATTCAGCCGTCCGTCTATCTGGTCTTGCGGGACGAGCTTGACGGAGATCATCCGTTGAATGCGGTTCTGATCACGGCTTCTCCTTTTGAAGGTCAGGACTATGCAGATACCGGAGAAGAGATCGTCGAAAAAATCCCCATGAGCGAGGGTCTGATTGCGTGGGTGCGCGACTTTACCCTGCAACATCACCGGGATGAGGTGTTCATCAAACGCCGCCGCGACAAGAAACGGACCGATCTGGTGGAAGATGGAAAAGGGGATGCGCGCATTCGGCAGGCCTCGGACGTGTATCGCGCGCCGCGGAGGATCGTGCAATGACGGAAGTGCGCGATTTCTGGTCCCGCCGCAAGGCTGCCGTTCAGGCTGAAGCCGAGGCTGAACGCACCTCCTCCGAAGCGCAGAAAGTGGCAGAACAGCAGGCAGAGCTGGAAGAGAAGTCAGATGCGGAGATTCTTGCCGCATTCGATCTGCCGGACCCGGATGATCTGAAACCCGGTGACGACATTTCAGGGTTCATGGCCCAGGCCGTCCCCGACCGCCTCCGCCGACGTGCATTGCGACGCCTGTGGCGATTGAACCCGGTTCTGGCCAATGTGGACGGGCTGGTCGACTACGGTGAGGACTATACGGACGCCGCATGCGTCATCGAGAACATTCAGACGGCCTATCAGGTCGGCAAAGGTATGCTGGCCCATGTCGAGGCGCTGGCCGCCGAATGTGATGAAGAAGAACGTCCACCCGAAGGCGAGAACGAGGTGATCACCGAGGTCCGGGACGAACCCGCATTCGATGACGACACGCGACCGGAACCTGTACAGGTCGCAGAAAGCGATACGCCTGACGATACCGAACTAAACCCTGCCCCGCGCCGTATGACGTTTGAATTCGAAGGATAACCCAATGACCGCAAGCAACGCGCAAAACCTGGATGTCTCGGCCGAAGACCGACTGCGCGCGGATTTCTACAACTTTCTTGGTTTGCTGTTGGCGGGCCCGCCGGATCAGTTGCTGCTGGATCAGATGGCCGGATTGGGTGGCGACGACACTGAACTGGGCAAGGCCATTCAGGCCATGGCAAGGGTTGCCAAAGTCACCAAACCCGCAGCGGCGGAACGGGAATTCAATGCGCTGTTCATCGGGTTGGGTCGGGGCGAGTTGCTGCCTTATGCCAGCTTCTACCTGACGGGTTTCCTGAACGAGAAACCACTGGCCCATCTACGCAACGACATGGCAGCGCGTGGGATTACGCGGGCGCAAAACGTGTTTGAACCCGAAGACAACATCGCGTCGCTGATGGAGATGATGGCGGGCATGATCGTCGGGCGCTTTGGCGCGCCTGCCACGCTGGAGGACCAGAAGGTGTTCTGGAACAAGCACATCGGCCCATGGGCCATGCATTTCTATTCGGATCTCGAAGCCGCCGAAGCTTCGGTTCTCTATGCCTCGGTCGGAACAGCAGGCCGGGTTTTCATGGAGATCGAGCGGGAGGCTTTCCGGATGACGGCAGCGTAACTTGCTGCCATTCGCCAGCGCCCTAAACGGCGCTAAATCGCAATTGGGAAGGAGGAGCCCATGAGCAAGACCAAGGAAGACGGCGCCACACGCCGCGATTTCCTGAAACTGGCCGGTACCGCAGCACCCGCTGCCGTTGCCGCCGCCAGCCTGACCGGGAAAGCCGAGGCAGCCGAGCTGCCGACGGACGAGACCCGGATTCAGGACACAGCGCATACGCGCGCATACTTGAAAAGCGCGCGCTTCTGAGCCGCGACGACAGCGCCCGGGTCTGATCCGGACGACGTCACACCCGACTGACGGTTGCGATTGGCCCTGACGTCGGCTTCAGCAGTACCAAGCCAGCCATGGCTCACATGGCCAGCAAGGGAGGAAAACAATGCTTAGGAAAAAGACCAACGGGGTTGCGAGACGCCCCCAGCGGACAAGTATCCTGTCCCAGGTCGGCGAAAAAACCGTCGATCGCCGCGCATTCCTGCGTGGCTCGGGCCTGACGATCGGCGGCCTTGCCGCGATCAGCGCCACGGGTGGAACCGTGACGCCAGCCAGCGCCCAGACAGCGGCAAACCAGGCCGTTGAGAATATCAAATCCGTATGCACCCACTGTTCGGTCGGCTGTACAGTCGTCGCCGAAGTGCAGAACGGTGTCTGGATCGGGCAAGAACCCGGTTGGGACAGCCCGTTCAACCTGGGTGCGCACTGCGCCAAGGGGGCCTCGGTCCGCGAGCATGCCCACGGCGAGCGTCGCCTCAAGTATCCAATGAAAAAGGAAGGCGGCGAGTGGAAGCGCATCAGCTGGGAAGAGGCGATCAACGAGATCGGCGACGGCATGATGAGCATCCGCGAGGAATCCGGGCCGGACAGCGTGTACTGGCTGGGGTCCGCGAAGCATAACAACGAACAGGCCTATCTGTTCCGCAAGTTCGCCGCCTACTGGGGCACGAACAACGTGGACCATCAGGCCCGTATCTGCCACTCTACCACTGTTGCGGGTGTTGCGAATACATGGGGCTACGGCGCCATGACCAATTCGTATAACGACATCCATAATTCCCGGGCCATCTTCATCATCGGCGGCAACCCGGCCGAGGCGCACCCCGTCTCGCTGCTGCACGTTCTGCGCGCGAAAGAGCAGAACAACGCGCCGCTGATCGTCTGCGACCCGCGCTTTACGCGTACCGCGGCGCATGCAGATGAATATGTCCGCTTCCGCCCCGGCACAGACGTTGCGCTGATCTGGGGTATCCTGTGGCACATATTCGACAACGGCTGGGAAGACAAAGAGTTCATCCGCACCCGTGTCTGGGGCATGGACCAGATCCGTGAAGAGGTTGCCAAGTGGAACCCGGATGAGGTCGAGCGCGTCACCGGTACTCCGGGCTCGCAGTTGAAGCGCGTTGCGCGGACCATGGCCAACAACCGTCCCGGCACCGTGATCTGGTGCATGGGCGGTACGCAGCACACCAACGGCAACAACAACACACGCGCATACTGCGTGTTGCAGCTTGCCTTGGGTAACATGGGCACCTCGGGTGGTGGGACCAACATCTTCCGCGGCCATGACAACGTGCAGGGCGCGACGGACCTGGGTGTTCTGTCACACACCCTGCCCGGCTACTATGGCCTGTCAGCCGGCGCCTGGGGCCATTGGGCCCGCGTCTGGGGTGAAGAACCGGAATGGCTGGCTGGCCAGTTCGCCACGATCAAGGACAAGGAAGGCAAGGACAAACCACTTCAGAACGAACGTGGCATCCCGGTCTCCCGCTGGATCGACGGTGTCCTGGAAGACCCGGCGAACATGGATCAGGACAACAACGTCCGTGCCATGGTTCTGTGGGGTCACGCTCCGAACTCGCAAACGCGAGGCCCGGAGATGAAAACGGCGATGGAGAAGTTGGACATGCTGGTCGTGATCGACCCGTATCCCACCGTCTCGGCCGTTCTGCATGACCGCACCGATGGGGTCTACCTGTTGCCCGCCTGCACGCAGTTCGAAACCCGTGGCTCGGTCACGGCGTCGAACCGTTCGCTGCAGTGGCGCGACAAGGTGGTTGATCCGCTGTTCGAAAGCCTGCCGGACGAGGTCATCATGGCCAAGTTCGCCAACAAGTTCGGCTGGGCGGATCGGTTCTTCCGCAATATCGAGATGGAAGACCCGGAAACCCCGAATGTTGAAAGCATCACGCGTGAGTTCAACTCGGGCCTCTGGACCATCGGCTACACCGGTCAGTCGCCGGAACGTCTGAAAAGCCATATGGCCAACCAGCACACGTTCGACAGAACAACGCTGCAAGCCATTGGTGGCCCGAACGACGGTGAGTATTACGGTCTGCCCTGGCCCTGCTGGGGAACGCCGGAAATGGGTCATACGGGGACACCGAACCTGTATGATATGTCCAAACCGGTGGCCGAAGGCGGCCTGACCTTCCGCGCCCGCTTTGGCGTGGAGCGGGACGGCGACAACCTGCTGGCTGAAGGGGTCTATAGCGTTGGATCGGAAATTCAGGACGGTTATCCCGAATTCACGATGCAGATGCTGATGGACCTTGGCTGGGATGGCGATCTGACGGCCGAGGAACGCGCGGCCATCGACGCCGTTGCGGGGCCGGAAACCAACTGGAAGACCGACCTGTCCGGCGGTATCCAGCGGGTCGCGATCGCTCATGGCTGTGCGCCCTTCGGGAACGCCAAGGCCCGCGCGGTTGTCTGGACCTTCCCGGATCCGATCCCGCTGCATCGCGAACCGCTCTATACGAACCGGCGCGATCTGGTGGAGGACTATCCGACCTACGAGGACCGGCATGCCTATCGCCTGCCCACCCTTTATGCTTCGATCCAGAAGAACGACTTTTCAAAGGATTACCCGATAATCCTGACGTCAGGTCGTCTTGTCGAATATGAAGGCGGCGGTGATGAGACGCGGTCGAACCCGTGGCTGGCCGAGCTGCAGCAGGACATGTTCGTCGAGATCAATCCGCGCGATGCCAACAACCTTGGTATTCGTGACGGATCACAGGTCTGGGTCGAAGGTCCTGAAGGTGGCAAGGTCAAGGTTATGGCGATGCTGACCAACAGGGTCGGTGCCGGCGTGGCCTTCATGCCTTTCCACTTCGGCGGCCATTTCCAGGGCGAAGACCTCAGGGCGAAATACCCTGCTGGTGCCGATCCCTATGTCTTGGGTGAAAGTTCCAACACCGCCCAGACCTATGGCTATGATTCAGTGACCCAGATGCAGGAGACCAAGTGTACTCTCTGCAAAATCTGGGCAGCGTAAGGAGGACGATAATGGCTAGAGCAAAGTTTCTCTGCGACGCTGAACGCTGCATCGAGTGCAACGCCTGCGTGACCGCGTGCAAGAACGAACACGAGGTGCCGTGGGGCATAAACCGCCGCAGAGTGGTGACGATCAATGACGGTAATCCGGGCGAACGCTCGATCTCGGTTGCCTGCATGCATTGTTCGGATGCACCGTGTATGGCGGTGTGCCCGGTCGACTGCTTCTATCAGAACGAGGAAGGCGTCGTCCTGCACTCCAAGGACCTGTGCATCGGCTGCGGCTATTGCTTCTACGCGTGCCCGTTCGGCGCGCCGCAATACCCGCAGGCTGGCAACTTCGGATCGCGCGGCAAGATGGACAAATGTACCTTCTGCGCCGGCGGCCCCGAGGAAACGCACTCGACCGCAGAGTTCGCCAAGTACGGTCGCAATCGGATCGCCGAGGGCAAACTGCCCATCTGCGCCGAAATGTGTTCCACCAAGGCCCTGCTCGCCGGTGACGGCGATGTGGTCTCGGCCATCTACCGCGAGCGCGTCGTCGCCCGTGGATTTGGCTCGGGTGCCTGGGGTTGGGGCACGGCCTACGACCAGAAAGACGGATAAAACCGTATTCTTGAACCAAACAGACGACCCGCTGCGCCGGGTCGTCTGACTAGGGATTTTGACCGAGGTTCAGATGTTCCGCTTGCTCACCGTATTGCTGCTGACATTCTCGATGGCCCAGATCGCCGTCGCCCAATCAAGTGAAACCCAAGCCCCCGCCCCTGCCGACAGGTCAGCGACTGGCGGCGCGACAACGCTTGAAGACATCCTGGCGCGTCAGCGCGGCGAAAGGGTGGATAACAGCTATCGCTCGGACAATACCGGCCAAGGCAACGCCGAAGGCTTGCTTGGCCAGTTGGGAACGCGCGGTGTTGCCTCGGACAGCGATGTCTATCGCGCCCTTCGCTATGGCTCGGCAGACGTGACGGTGTCGTCCAAAGGGCCAGCAGCCGGAGTACTGATCCAGGACGGCGGTATGTGGTGGCTGAACTTTCGAACCGGACCGCTGCGCGAATACGGAACCTATATCGTGGGCGGAATGCTGGCGGTCATCGTATTGTTTTTCCTGATCCGCGGGAAAATCCGCATCGATGGCGAAAGGACCGGCCGCACGGTGACCCGCTTCAATGGATTTGAAAGGTTTGGCCATTGGCTGTTTGCCGGGTCGTTCCTGATCCTTGGCGTTACGGGTCTGCTTACGCTATACGGCCGCGACTTCCTGATCCCGCTTGTCGGCAAGGAAGGGTTTGCAACGATTGCTCAGGGGTGCAAATGGCTGCACAACAACCTCGCTTGGGCTTTCATGCTGGGCCTGATCATCGTCACGGTGAACTGGATCGCCCACAATATCCCCAACCGGACCGACCTGAAATGGCTAGCTGCCGGAGGAGGTCTGTTTTCCAAAGGCAGTCACCCGCCCGCCTGGAAGTTCAACGCGGGCCAAAAAATCATTTTCTGGGCCTGTATCCTGCTTGGCGTCTCAATTAGCTTGTCCGGTCTGTCGCTTCTGTTCCCCTTTGAACTGCCGATGTTCGCAAAGACCTTCTCGGTCGCCAACGCGACCGGGCTTCCGCAAATGCTGGGCCTGACCCTGCCCGAGCAGATGTCCCCGCAGGAAGAGATGCAGTATGCCCAAGTCTGGCACGTGATGGTCGCGTATGTGTTCATCGCCATCATCATCGCCCATATCTATCTGGGCTCGGTCGGCATGGAGGGCGCATTTGACGCCATGGGCACGGGAGAGGTCGAGGAACAATGGGCGCGCGAGCATCATTCGCTGTGGCTGGAAGACGTCCAGGAAAAAGAGGCTGGCAAGGCAGCGGCCTCGCCCGCGGAATAGATGCGCAAGCTGGTCATAGCACTGGCCCTGATCCCCTTCCCGGCTTTGGCCGAGTTTTTCACGCTCAAGGGTCACGGCGGGCCGATCATGGGGATCGCCGCTGCGCCGGACGGACGGATTGCGACTGCCAGTTTCGACAACTCGGTCGGGCTGTGGTCGGACCGCAAGCCGCAATGGCTTGAAGGGCACGAGGCCGCCGTCAATTCCGTCGCCTTCAACGGCCGTGCTGTCTATTCCGCCGGAGACGATTTCACGCTGCGTCGCTGGCCGGACGGAGAGATCGTCGGCCAACACAAAGGCAAGGTCGTTGGGGTCGCCGCCTCGAAGACGCATGTGGCCACGGCCAGTTGGGACGGAACCATCGGGATTTGGCCAGAAGATGGTTCGGCCTCGCTGACACTTCAGGCGGGAAGCGGCGTGAATGCCGTTACCTTTTCGCCGGATGGGGCCACGTTATACTCGGCGGGCATGGACGGTACGTTGCGCGTTTGGGACGTTGCCAGTGGACAGGAAACTGACCGGATGGTCGAACACGGGTTCGGTATTAACGAACTGGTTCTGAACTCCACTGACAATTGGATCGCCTATGGTGCCGTGGATGGTGTGACACGCATCCTGGACCTGACAACCGACGAAGAACGCGACTTTACACTCGACCGCCGTCCAATCCTTGCGCTGGCGCTTAGCCCCGATCGCAAACTTTTGGCGGTGGGCGACGGCGAAGGCTACATCATGGTGATCGACACGGTCGAATGGCGCATCGCGCAGGATTTCCGGGCGACCTTGCGCGGGCCGGTTTGGGCATTGGCCTTCTCGTCGGACGGTCAGAACATCCATGCCGGCGGCATTGACGAGGCGATGTACAGCTGGCCCGTCGCCGCCCTTGGGGATCAGGAACAAATGGCGGCAGCCGAACCCAGCTTCCTTAAAAACCCTGATGAGATGAGCAATGGCGAACGCCAGTTTGCCCGAAAATGCTCGATCTGCCACAGCTTGACCCCCGACAGTGAACGACGGGCCGGACCGACTTTGCACGGCGTTTTTGGCCGGCAGGCAGGCACCCTGCCCGGATATTTCTACTCGGACACGCTGCAAGACTCTGATATCGTTTGGAATGAGGACACAATTAATGCCTTGTTCGATCAGGGTCCGGACCATTACATTCCGGGATCGAAGATGCCGATGCAGCGGATCGCCGGGTCACAGGACAGAGTGGATTTGATCGACTTTCTGCGCCACGCCACCGCACCGGAAAACTGAGCTGGAGGGAACCATGAAAGCCTTTCTTGCCGCCGTTGCGGCGATGGTCGTTATCACCGTCAGCGCGCCTTATGCTCTGAAACAGGCCGGGTTCAGTGCTGCGGATGCAGGGGCCGGTTCCGCGGTGCGCCTCGACTGAATGTCCCACTACCTGACCACAAAAGAACTGGCCGACCTGCTGCGCATTGGTGAGCGGAAGGCCTATGATCTGGCCTCCTCGGGCGAAGTGCCTTGCGTGCGCGCGATGGGCAAGCTGCTGTTCCCCCAAGCCGAGGTCATCGCCTGGCTGAACGCGTCAAGATCCGGGCCGCAGGTCGCGGAACCGCCCCTTCCCCCGATTGTCGCAGGCAGTCACGATCCCCTACTGGACTGGGCCTTGCGGGAAAGCGGATCGGGTCTGGCAACATATTACGATGGGTCTTTCGACGGCCTGAACCGCCTGAAAGATCGCAGCGCGCAGGCTGCCGTGTTGCATATCCACGAAGAAAACGGGTTCAACACCCAGGCGATGCGCAACGCCTTCGGCGAAGCACCGGTTGTCCTTATCGAGATCGCGCAAAGACAGCGCGGTCTGTTGCTGGCCCCAGGCGTGTCGGGCATCAGGGAATTTGGGGACCTGAAAGCGCGGCGGGTCATACTCCGTCAGGATAGTGCGGCAAGCCAACATCTGTTCGACGGTCAACTGTCCGCCTGCGGCCTCACTCGGGATGATCTGGACGCGCTGCCATCCTGCGCCCGAACCGAGGAAGAACTGGCTGTGGCCCTGCACGATGCCAAAGCCGAGGTCGGATTCGGATTGGGGGCCTTGGCCGGACTGTATAATCTTGGTTTTGTCCCGACGCATACCGAGAGGCTGGACCTTGCAATCTGGCGCCGCGCTTATTTTGACGCTCCCTTGCAAAAGCTGCTGGGATTCCTGCGATCAGAACGATTTGCCACCAGAGCAGCCGAATTCGGCGGATACGATCTGTCCCGCATAGGAACAGTCCATCATAACGGGGCCAGTGGCTGATTGCCTGCTTTCATCTGGCGTTTGGGAAGAACAGCTGTTGTCCGTCCAACTGGTAGGACCCGATGGCGGCCTGTCCGTCAGGCCCTGTCAGCCAATCGATAAAACGTTGTCCGGCAGCGGCCCTGACACCCGGGTACTTTTCCGGGTTAACCAGAATAATGCCGTATTGGTTGAAAAGGCGCGGATCACCTTCGACAAGAATTTCAAGATCGCCCTTGTTTCCGAATGACTGCCAGGTGGCCCGATCCGTCAGCGCATAGGCCTGCAACCCGCTTGCCACATTAAGCGTGGCGCCCATTCCCGATCCGGTTTCACTGTACCACCTCCCCGACGCTTTGGTCGGATCAATCCCTGCACTGGCCCAATGACGCATTTCGGCCTTGTGGGTTCCGCTGTCATCCCCGCGTGAGGCGAAAGGGGCCTCGGCCTCGGCCACCGCAGACAGGGCGGCCAGAACATCGGAGCCGCCGCGAATATCGGCCGGATCCGACTTGGGCCCTACAAGCACAAAGTCATTGTACATGACGTCAAAGCGTTCGACGCCCCAGCCGTCAGCAACGAATTGCTCTTCGGCGGGCTTTGAGTGCACCAGAAGGACATCACCGTCCCCATTGATCGCATTCCTGATCGCCTGCCCTGTGCCGACCGCGACGACCCGAACATCAATTCCGGTTTCCGCTTCAAAACCCGGCAGGATGTAATCCAACAGGCCCGAGTTCTGCGTCGATGTGGTCGATTGAACGATGATAAACGGCGCTTCCGCCTGCGCGGGGGCAAGCTGCAGGCCAAACGCTACAACCGCTGCCCGAATGAAGTTTCGGATCATTCAGTTCTCCGTCGAGTTTTCAAGTGACCAGTCCGCCATCAAGGTAGCGTCGCGAGGCTTCGCTTGTCGGCGCCTCAAGTACCTGATTGGCGGCGCCATGTTCAACCACATGACCAGCCTGCATCATGACCACATCTGCCGCCAATCGCCGGGCCTGACCGATGTCGTGCGTCACCATCACGATGCGGACGCCCCGCATGGAAGCCCGCAAGATCATCTGTTCGATTTTCTGCGTCGCGCCTGGGTCAAGTGCGCTGGTCGGTTCGTCCAGAAACAATGTATCGGGCAATGTCGCCAGTGCACGAAGGATGGCCAATCGCTGCGCCTCACCTCCGGAAAGGGATCGTGCCGCTTGACGCGCCTTGGATTCCAGCCCGCCCTCGGTCAGCAGCTCTGCAATTCGGTCCCTGCGCTGAGCGTGGTTCAGCCCCTGTCGTTTCAGCACAAAGCCCAAATTGCCCGCAACTGAGCGGCGCAACAGAACCGGCCGTTGAAAGACCATCGCCTGACGCGCCTTGTGTTCGGCATTCAACGGCACGCTGTCCTGAAACACTCGACCACCGTCCGGCGCGATCAACCCATGCAGGCACCTGAGAAGAAGGCTTTTACCCGCCCCGTTTGGCCCGAGGATCAACGTCGGGCCAGGCCCGTCCAAAGTTAGTTCCCGCACGTTCAGCAGATCTTTGCCATCGCGCGCGATCCTGAGATCCTTCACCTGCAGTTTTCTATACATTTCACCGGCCAGATCACGCATGGCGTAATCCTTCCCGCTCGGCCCTGAGGCTCAGCGCGCTGACCATGGCATTTACCGCTACCGCAATTCCGATCAGGATCGCCCCAAGGGCCAGCGCAAGCGCCAGATTGCCCTTGGATGTCTCAAGCGCGATGGTGGTCGTCATGACCCGCGTCACGTGATTGATATTGCCGCCGACGATGATCACTGCGCCAACCTCGGCAATGGCCCGCCCGAAGCCCGCAAGCAACGCCGTGACAAGTGCCAGCCGGGCATCCCACAACAAGACCGGAACCGAGGCCAGTCGCGACACGCCAAGCGAGCGCAACTGCTCCGAATACTCTTCGGCCAGCATCTCGACCACCTGTCGTGTCAATGCTGCGACGATGGGCGTGACCAGAACCACCTGCGCGATGATCATAGCGGTTGGTGTGTAAAGCAGCTGCAAGACGCCCAATGGCCCTGACCGTGACAACATCAGATAGACAAGCAACCCGACCACCACGGGCGGCAAACCCATCAGGGCGTTCATCAGAACAATCAGCACTCGGCGTCCCGGAAACCGAGCCACGGCAAGAGCAGCACCCAAGGGCATGCCGATGGCGGCTGAAATCAACACGGCAAAGATCGAAACGCGCAGGGATAGCAGGACGATCGCCCAAAGCTCTGTATCCCCGTTCAGGATCAGAGCCATCGCCTTGCTGAATTCTGATGCAAAATCCTGCATTTCACCCCACTTGAACGCCAACTCGTAAGAATTGCATCAATTCACAACGAAATACTAATCGGAAATGATTGTAAGTACAGACACTTTTGCGGCACCTCAAACCAAAAACGCGGCCCGTTTCCAAGCCGCGTTTCGTTGTTTCAAGTAATCCGGTTGTCAGTTCAATGCTGCATCCGTGATCTTATGAGTCCATGCCCCTTCCGGTTCCTTCGTGATGGCAGGGTTTTCCGCGGACACGGCCGACAGAAGCGTCTTCACGGTCTGCTCATAGTCGCTGGGGTCAAGCGCGCCATCCGATCCTTCGATCAGCTTTGCGATTTCACCCATCATATAGACCTGATGATCCAGTTCCTGTGCGCCGGTTTCGTCAAACTCCAGCACGATCTCGGCTGCTTCTTCCTGGTTCTCGGCAGCGTATTTCCACCCTTTCATCGAAGCCCGAACAAAGCGCTCCATCTTGTCGACAAAGGCCGGGTCATCCAGGTTTTCTTCCATGACGTACAGACCATCTTCGAGCATACCAAAGCCCATCTGCAGGTAGTTGAAGGTCACCAGTTCTTCCGGGGTGATACCGGCCTGCAGGATCTGGCGGTACTCGTTGTAAGTCATGGTCGAAATGCAATCAGCCTGCCCCTGAATCAGAGGATCTGCCGAAAACGCCTGCTTCAGAACCGTAACACCGTTTTCATCCGCACCATCCGTCTCGATTCCCAGAGATGCCATCCATGCATAGAACGGGTATTCGTTCCCGAAGAACCAGACACCCATCGTCCGCCCCGGGAAATCTTCCGGAGATTCAACGCCGGTGGACTTCAAACAGTTGACCTGCAATCCGCCGGTCTTGAAGGGCTGCGCGATGTTGACCAAGGGTACGCCCCGCTCACGCGCCGCAAGTCCGGCTGCCATCCATGTGGTGATGACGTCAGCCCCGCCCCCTGCGATGACCTGTTCCGGCGCGATATCAGGGCCGCCGGGCTTAATCGTGACATCCAGCCCTTCTTCGTCATAATAGCCTTTTGCTTCGGCCACGAAATAGCCCGCGAACTGCGCCTGACCGACCCATTTCAACTGTAGCGTTACCTCGTCCGCCGCCAGCGCCGTAGTGGCTGCCAGGCTGAAGGCTGTAACCGCCCCGCTGAGTAGCTTATTCATCTTCATTTCTCCTAGTTGCTATTGGTGCCCCGTTTTCGGGGTCTGTTGAATTCTTTCCTGCGTTATCCTCGTTGTGACGGATGCCAGAATGTCACCGCCTTTTCGATCATAGCCACCAGCCCGTAAAAAGCCGTTCCGGCCAGCGCGGCCACAACAATCTCGGCCCAGACCATATCCAGCGACAATTGTCCGACGCTGGTCGAAATTCGAAAGCCCATCCCGACTATGGGCGAACCAAAGAACTCGGCCACGATAGCGCCGATCAGGGCCAAGGTGGTAGAAATCTTTAGTCCGTTGAAAATGAATGGCATCGCCGCAGGAAGGCGGAGTTTCACAAAGCTCTGCCAATAGGTCGCCGCATAGGTCTCCATCAGGTCGCGCTGCATGGTTGTCGCTTCGCGCAGGCCAGCCACGGTGTTGACCAGCATGGGAAAGAACACCATCACAACCACGACGGCGGCCTTGGAATGCCAGTCGAACCCGTACCACATCACCAGAATGGGTGCGGTGCCCACGATCGGCAGCGCAGCAACGAAGTTACCAACCGGCAGCAGACCCAGGCGCAGGAAATCCCACCGGTCCACGGCAATCGCCATCAGAAACGCCGCGCCGCAACCAATCACATATCCGCTGAAGGCGCCTTTGATGATCGTCTGCACGAAATCGGCCCAGAGGATCGGCAAACTGTCCGCAAACCGCAGCGCGATAACCGACGGTGCGGGCAGAATGACCAGAGGAACATCCAGCCCACGCACCAGCATTTCCCAGATGCCAACAACCGTCAGCCCGAAAACCAGAGGGGCCAGAAACCTGACCATGCGCGTGTCGGCCCAGGGACCACTGGCCAGCCGGCTGTTCAGCCACCAGCCGAACACCCACAACAGGACTGCACCAAAAACCAGTATCATTGCGCCATCCCCATGCGTTTCAGTACCGCCCGTTCAATCAGACCCAACAGACCCACTAGGCAAGCCGCCAGAATGGCCGCCGCGAACAGGGCTGACCAGATCTGAACCGTCTGACCGTAGTAGCTGCCTGCCAGCAGCCGCGCGCCCAGACCGGCAACCGCACCTGTCGGCAGTTCTCCGACAATTGCGCCGACCAGCGATGCTGCGATGCCGATTTTTAGCGAAGCGAACAGGTACGGCATCGATGCGGGCAGGCGCAGTTTCCAGAACCCCTGCGACGTGTTGGCATTGTAGGTCCGCAGCAGGTCAAGTTGCATGGCATCCGGGCTGCGCAAGCCTTTGACCATGCCGACAACAACCGGGAAAAAGCTCAGGTAGGCCGAGATGATCGCCTTGGGAATAATCCCCTGAACACCCACCGAATACAGAACGACGATGATCATCGGTGCCAACGCAATGATCGGGATCGTTTGGCTGACAATGGCCCAGGGCATAACAGACAGGTCCATGACCCGGCTATGGACAATCCCAACGGCCAGCAAAATGCCAAGCCCGGTACCAATGACAAAACCCAGAATCGTGGCGCTTAAGGTTACCCAACCATGATACACCAGCGACCGCTTGGAGGTGATATTCTTGCCTATCGTGGTCTCCCACAGCTCGATCGCGACCTGGTGCGGGGATGGCAGGCGCGGTTTTTTCTGCTCCCACGTGGCGGGGATCGCAAAGCTGTTGCTCAAAACCAGCCTGGCCTCTCCCATGTCGCGCCGCGCGCTGGCGGTCGGCGGCTGAACCTCGGCCCCGCCGCGCTCAAGCTCGGACAGCACACCCTTGATGTTCATCGGAACACAGGCGGCGTACCAAATGGCAACGATAGCAGCCACGACTGTCAACACGGCAACAATCTGCTTCATGCACGCCACTCCATCCGGATCACTGGCAGGGTTTCGGGCGGCACGGGCGGCTCCGTTCCGGCCTCGACAAACCCTTCCCGGCGATAGAACCTTTGCGCTGCCTTGTTCGGCTCATGTGTTGTCAGCCACAGAAAATCGCGATTTTCCTTGGCCTTGTCCAACAACCGCTTACCAATCCCCTTGCCGGTTCGCAGGCAGTATAATGCGCCGACCTTGCACGCCACGGGATCAACGGACATGTAGCAGTCTACCGGGTCGCCCACGACCCAGATTTCGCGTTGCGGAAAGGCCTCATTGATCAATCCGGCAAGCTTTTCCACGGGCAGTTCTTCGGGCATCCAGCATGTTGCCTTCATCCAAGTCGAGATAACTTGTGCGCAGGCCGGGACATCGTCCCGCTCTGCCCGTCTGATAGATTCACCCGGCATCAGACGTCATCCCCGTGACCGGCACGCAGCCCCTCGCGCACGCGGTGGGCCACCTCAATGAATTCCGGAGAATCCCGGATGTCCAAAGGCCGTTCCTTGGGCAGCGGGCTGTCGATCACATCCGTGATCCGTCCCGGACGCGGGCTCATCACTACGATCTTGGTGCTCAGATACACCGCCTCGGGGATCGAGTGGGTCACAAACCCGATTGTCTTTTCCGTCCGCGCCCACAGCGCAAGAAGCTGTTCATTCAGGTGGTCGCGCACGATTTCGTCCAAAGCGCCGAAAGGTTCGTCCATCAGCAGGATATCGGCATCAAAAGCCAGCGCCCTGGCAATACTGGCACGTTGCTGCATCCCACCGGATAGCTGCCAAGGAAACTTGCCACCAAACCCTTCAAGATCAACAAGTTCCAGAACGTTCTTCACACGCTCATCCTGCTCGGCCGCCGAGTACCCCATGATCTCAAGCGGCAGCTTGATGTTCTTGGCGATGGTCCGCCAGGGATACAGCCCCGCCGCCTGAAACACATAGCCATAGGCCCGGTTCCGCCGCGCTTCATCCGGGGTCATGCCGTTTACTGTCAGGGTTCCCCCGGTCGGGGTTTCAAGTGCCGCGATACAGCGCAGGAAGGTGGTCTTGCCACAGCCCGAGGGGCCGATGAAACTGACAAAATCGCCCTTGTCGATCGACAGGTTTACATCTTTCAATGCGTGGATCGGCCCGTCATTGGTCTGGAAGGTGAGATCCAGCTGTTTTGCCTGAATGACGGGCTGTTCATTACTTGTCATTTTTGTCCTTTCACCGACAAACGCTCAAAACCGTCGCGTAGGTCTTGTCAGGGTTTGCAAGGACAAACCCCTCGTGTCCATCACTTTAGAAATCCCATGTAAAGTCATAGGTTTCTTCATAGCCGATGCATTTCGCCGTCAGTGTCGATATCTGTCCATCTTGATTTCCAACAACCAAGACATCGCAGGCGGTTTCGTAAAACAGCAACCGCCCTTCTTTCAACAAGGCCATGTCTGTTGCCTCGGCGGTGCTGCGTTCAAAGTGAACGTCGCATCCCGAGTTGTTGCCATATACCGGAAAACCTGACTGCGCATACGCGACAGTTCCGCTACATAGCAACGAAGCCATTGAACAAAGTAGTCCGCGCAAATCACACACCTGTCGCCGGAATACCCGTGCGTTCCACCGGTCGTGGGGCAGTCAGGTCTTTCCAGGTGCTCAGCGCCTTGTTCACATGGGTATTGGCCTCACGCGCAACAAACTGACCGTGCCCCTCCTGCGTCCTGATCTCACCATCATGCACCGCGACATGCCCACGGCTGAGCGTGAAACGTGGCAGACCCTTGACCTTCTTGCCCTCAAAGACGTTGTAGTCGATCGAGGATTGTTGCGTGCCCGCGCTGATGGTTTTGGTCTTTTGGGGGTCCCAGACGACCAGATCGGCATCCGCCCCCACCAGAACTGCGCCCTTTTTCGGATAGCAATTCAATATCTTGGCGATGTTTGTTGATGTAACCGCCACAAACTCGTTCGGCGTCAGCCGCCCTGTTTCAACACCATGGGTCCACAGCATCGGCATCCGGTCTTCCAACCCGCCGGTCCCATTGGGGATCTTGGTGAAATCGCCGACACCGTACCGCTTCTGCTCGGTCGTAAAGGCGCAATGGTCGGTTGCCACCACGCTTAGCGATCCTGATTGCAGGCCTGCCCACAGACTGTCCTGATGCTGTTTATTGCGGAACGGCGGGCTCATCACCCTGCGTGCCGCATGATCCCAGTCCTGGTTGAAATATTCGCTTTCATCCAGCGTCAGATGCTGAATCAGCGGCTCGCCCCACACGCGCTTGCCCTGCATTCTGGCGCGGCGGATGGCCTCATGCGCCTCTTCACACGAGGTGTGCACGACATAAAGCGGCACGCCCGCCATGTCGGCGATCATGATGGCGCGGTTGGTCGCCTCGCCTTCGACCTGCGGCGGTCGGGAATAGGCGTGCGCCTCGGGGCCGGTATTTCCTTCAGCCAGCAGTTTGGCGCTGAGTTCCGCGACTACATCACCGTTTTCGGCATGCACCAACGCAGTCCCGCCCAGTTCGGCCAGACGCCTGAAGGACGCGAACAACTCGTCATCATTCACCATCAGCGCGCCCTTGTAGGCCATGAAGTGCTTGAACGTGTTGATACCCCGCGTCTCGATCACGGTCTTGATATCGTCAAAGACCTGCTCGCCCCACCATGTTACTGCCATGTGGAAGGAATAGTCGCAGTTTGCACGCGTCGATTTATTGTCCCAGCGTTTCAGGGCATCCAGCAGGCTTTCCCCCGGATTCGGCAATGCGAAATCGACGACCATGGTGGTCCCGCCGGCCAGCGCCGCCCGCGTGCCGCTTTCGAAGTCGTCACTGGAATAGGTTCCCATAAACGGCATTTCCAGATGCGTATGCGGGTCAATTCCACCGGGCATGACATAACACCCGGTTGCATCCAGTTCCTTGTCGCCTTTCAAATCCGGACCAATTTCCGTGATTACACCGGCTTCGATCTTTACGTCTGCCTTGTACGTCAAATCGGCGGTGACGATTGTTCCGTTCCTGATAACAGTGCTCATGTTAAACTCCCTGTTGCGGTCTGCGCCGCTTGCTTCATCTGGCCAAAAGTATCCCGGGGGAGACGCCCAGCGGGCGACGGGGGCAGAGCCCCCTACTCCACAATCTCCGCAGTTTCGACGACCGCGTGAAACAGAACATCCGCCCCGGCAGCAGCCCATTCCTTGCTGATCTCTTCGGCCTCGTTGTGGCTCAGGCCATCTACACACGGACACATCACCATCGCCGTCGGGGCAACGCGATTAATCCAGCAGGCGTCGTGCCCGGCGCCGGATATGATATCTGTATGGGAATACCCCAAACGATCAGCCGCGCTTCGAACCGCTGCAACGCAGGTCTCGTCGAACTTCACCGGGTCAAAACCGCCGACTTTCTCAAATTCGATCTGAAGCCCCATTTCATCCACGATGTCCTCGGCAGCAACACGCAGCCGGTTTTCCATGTCGGTGATCACGTCCAGTTCGGGCGACCGGAAATCGACCGTGAACACCACCTTGCCCGGGATCACATTTCGGGAATTGGGGTAGACGTCGATATGCCCTGCCGCCCCAACCGCGTGGGGCGCGTGGGACCACGCAATTTCGTCCACTTTCTCAAGGATGCGCGCCATGGCCAGACCCGCATTCTTGCGCATCGGCATCGGGGTCGAGCCAGTATGGGCGTCTTTGCCGGTAACCGTGATCTGGGTCCAGCTCAGGCCCTGGCCATGCGTGACAACGCCGATGTCCTTTTCCTCGGCCTCCAGGATGGGGCCCTGTTCGATATGCAGTTCAAAAAAGGCGTGCATTTTTCGCGCACCGACTTCCTCGTCTCCTCGCCAGCCAATGCGTTTCAGCTCATCGCCAAACTTCTTGCCTTCCGCGTCTTCCCGGTCATAGGCCCAGTCCTGCGTGTGCATTCCCGCAAACACGCCCGAGGACAACATGGCCGGCGCATATCTGGTGCCTTCCTCGTTGGTCCAGTTGGTCGCAACGATCGGGTGCTTCGTCTTGATCCCCAGGTCATTGAGTGTCCGGATGATCTCCAACCCGCCCAGCACACCCAGCACACCGTCGTATTTCCCGCCGGTCGGCTGCGTATCCAGGTGCGACCCAACATAGACCGGCAGAGCATCAGGGTCAGAGCCTTCGCGATGGGCGAACATGTTGCCCATCTGATCCAGTCCCATGGTGCAACCGGCTTCCTTACACCATTTCTGGAACAGCGCGCGCCCTTCGGCATCTTCGTCCGTCAATGTCTGGCGGTTATTGCCGCCCGCAACGCCGGGGCCGATCTTTGCCATCTCCATCAGACTATCCCACAGCCTGTCTCCATTAATTCTGAGATTCTGCGCCGGAGCTGCCATCTGTTTTCCCCTGTTGCTTGCGATTTGGCTCGCTTTTGGTGTCTTGATTTGACCATCTGGTCAAACTCACGCTATCACGGGTTCGACATCAGTCAAGAAATTGCATCGCGTCGACGGAAATTTAAGCATAATCAGCACCCGTCGGACAAAAATTGGGGTAACTGGGATCAATGCCAAAAGACCGTGCGCCTACCCGAATTCAGAAAAAGAACCGCGCAGCGATTCTCGAGGCGGCGCTGAACGTTTTTTCAGCCCACGGTTTCCGCGGTGCGACGGTGGACCAAATCGCAGCCGAAGCCGGATTGAGCAAACCGAACCTTCTGTATTACTTCCCTTCGAAGGAGGCGATTCACACCGCCCTTCTGTCCGGGCTTCTGGACGTGTGGCTGGCTCCGCTTCACGATCTGGACGAAAACGGCGATCCGCTGGAAGAGATCCTGTCTTACATCAACCGCAAGCTCCAGATGAGCCAGGAGTTACCCCGTGAAAGCCGCCTGTTTGCCAATGAACTGGTTCAGGGCGCGCCTCGTATCCGGGATAATCTGTCCAATGACCTGAAGTCTCTGGTCGACCAAAAAACTGCTGTTTTGACTACCTGGATGGATCAGGGCAAAATTGCCCGTCTTCACCCCTATCATCTGATATTTTCCATCTGGTCCCTTACCCAGCACTACGCCGATTTTGAAGTGCAGGTCCGGGCAATTCTTGGTGAGGAGGACCCGTTCGAAGGCGCAGCGCCCTTCATGGAAACCTTGTACCGCAAACTGTTAACCCCTTGAGAAGCAGTTAACAAACTTAAGGAAGAGTCTTCTTCTTGCAACCAGCCCCAAACCGAAACCCTGGATGAAAGGTAAAGCTGGCCGCGTGTGGTTTCCAAATGAAACAAAGCGGCGCGGATAACATCTTATCCGCACCGCCAACCAATGAGCCTTTATCTGTCACAATGGGCCGACCGATTTTCTGATCCGAAGAAACTCGACGCGTGTTCTCGGATCAGGTTTTCGTCCAAAAGGTACAGAACTACTCAGCCGCTTTCGCCATTGGGTTGTTCGGATGCGTGGTCCAGTTCGCATAACCGGGCTCAACGACCTTTTGTGTGCGTGGGTCGATCTCCCCTGCTGCCATCGGCTCCATCGAGATACATCCCTCGACCGGACAGACATCGACGCACAGGTTACAGGCCACGCATTCATCATCCATCACTTCGAAGACGCGATCGGCGGACATCGAAATCGCCTGATGGCTGGTGTCCTCGCAGGCGGCATAGCATCTGCCGCACTTGATGCACTGGTCCTGATCGATCTTGGCTTTGGCCACGTAGTTCAGGTTCAGGTATTGCCAGTCCGTGACATTCGGCACCGCCAGACCAACGATTTCAGACACGTCGGAATAGCCCTTTTCATCCATCCATTTGGACAGACCGGCCGTCAGTTCATCGATGATCTTGAACCCATAGGTCATCGCCGCCGTGCAGACCTGAACAGTGCCGCACCCCAGCGCCATGAATTCCGCCGCATCGCGCCAGGTGGTCACGCCACCGATGCCTGAAATCGGCAGGCCATGCGTTGCCTCCGCGCGCGCAATCTCGGACACCATCGACAAGGCAATCGGCTTGACCGCCGGCCCGCAATAACCACCGTGGCTGCCCTTACCGTCAATCGAGGGTTCGGGGCTGAACGTGTCCAGGTTAACGCTGGTGATCGAGTTGATCGTGTTGATCAGCGATACGGCATCCGCACCACCGTTCTTTGCCGCAGCAGCGGGTTTGCGGACATCGGTGATATTCGGTGTCAGCTTCACGATGACCGGACGGTCATAGTATTTTTTGCACCACCGGGTAACCATCTCGATATATTCCGGAACCTGCCCGACGGCCGACCCCATTCCACGCTCGCTCATCCCGTGTGGACAACCGAAGTTCAGCTCGATCCCGTCCGCTCCGGTTTCTGCGACGCGCGGCAGGATGGCTTTCCATGCCTCTTCCTCGCACGGTACCATGATCGAGGCGATCAGCGCCCGGTCAGGATAGTCTGCTTTGACCCGCGCCATCTCCTCGAGGTTTACTTCAAGCGGGCGGTCGGTGATCAGTTCGATATTGTTCAGGCCCAGCAGGCGACGATCTGCGCCGTAGATGGCCCCGTAGCGCGGACCATTCACATTCACGACCGGCGGCCCTTCGGCACCAAGCGTTTTCCACACGACACCACCCCATCCAGCCTCGAATGCGCGTCGTACGTTATATTCCTTGTCCGTCGGCGGCGCGGATGCCAGCCAGTAAGGGTTGGGGCTGGAAATTCCCAGAAAGTCAGTTGTCAGATTGGCCATGGGTTCTCCTTACCGGGTTAACCGGTTTTCTTGAAAATCATCTCGGTCGGGCGGATGCGCCCGGCGTCAAGGTTTGCGACATAGTTTTTGAACTTCTCAGGGGCAGTATCACCCATCATCAGATGGATCCCCAGCGGTGCGGGGCCGCTTTCGGCCGTGCGGGCAAAGACCTCTTCAAAGAACGCTTTCGCGAATTCCGAGCGGTCGTTTTCCGTGATCAGTTCAAATCCAACAGCCGAGGCCGCGTCCCTGTACGCACCAGGCGTGTCCACGAACGAGGTGTCGGGCGTCGTCGACCAGGGCAATGGGAAGACCATCGGTTCATCCACCGCACCGCCCATCACGTCAAACAGCGCAAAGGTGCCGCCTTTTGCCAGCACCCTGGCCACTTCGGCGAACAGGCGTTGTTTGTCCTGAATGTTCATGCCGACATGCAGCATGACGGCAAGGTCAAAGCTGGCGTTCGGCACCGACATGTCCAAAGCGCTTCCGGTCAGAAAGCGCACCTTGCTTTCAAGACCGACAATCGCACTGAGGGCGGTTGCCGTCTCGACGAACTCAGGGGTCAGATCGATGCCCGTAACGGTCGAGGTGTAGCGGTCCGCAATGTAGCGCGACGTTCCACCGATACCGCAACCGATATCCAGCACCCGCGTTGCGTGGGTCGGCGAAAGTTGCGCAAACAGATGATCCGTCGCGGCAACTCCGCCTGTGTGGAATTCGTCGCCCGCTTTCAGGTCGGCAACCGTGGCCGCGTCCGGGTCGATACCGCTCTGCCGTAGCGCATCGCGAACGCGTTCTGTCAGTTCACCTGTCGTATAGTGGCGGGCAACGGCTTCTTCGATCCGGGACATGGCAACACCTCAGCAATGCGATTGAAAGATCAATGCCTCACTATATCACGAAACAAGCGTTGCATGGATGTCCATCGCGGCATCCCTGCCCTCGGCCACCGCGGTCACGGTCAGGTCTTCGCCACCGGTTGCACAGTCGCCCCCGGCCCAGACACCTTCCATGGACGTGCGGCCCGCGCCCGTAACGACGATCTTGTTGCCGTCCAGATCCAAACCTTCAGGTGCCCCTTCCAATGTCTGACCAATTGCCTTGAGGACTTGATCCGCCGGAACACGAATGGTTTCGCCGGTTCCGCTCAGCTTGCCTTCGCGGGATTCGGTATATTCAAGCTCGATCTCGGCGGTAGTGCCATTTCCATGAATGGCCACAGGCTGAACGTTGCACAGAATTCGAACACCATGAGAGGCCGCCAGATCCTGCTCATACCGGCTGGCTCCCATCGCGTCGCGACCGCGACGATATGCGATGGTCACATGTTCGGCGCCAAGAAGGCGGGATTTCACTGCCGCATCCACGGCAGTCATGCCGCCGCCGATCACCACGACGTTGCGCCCAACCGGCAGATGCGCAAGGTCATCTGCCTGCCGCACGTCCGAGATGAAGTCGACCGCATTGCGCACCCCGTCCAGATCATGCCCTTGTGCGCGAAGTGCGTTCACCCCGGCCAGACCGATCGACAGGAAAACCGCGTCATAATTCTGGCGCAGCCCGTCCAGCGAGATGGTGTCACCCAGTGCGGAACCGGTCTCGATCACGATACCGCCGATTTTCAGCAGCCAGTCCACCTCGGCCTGAGCAAAATTGTTGGTCGATTTGTAGGCCGCGATACCATATTCGTTCAGCCCGCCCGGCTTGGGCCTGGCGTCGTGGATCACCACGTCGTGGCCATGCATGGCCAAACGATGGGCACAAGCCAGTCCCGCAGGGCCCGCGCCAACCACAGCGATTGTCTTGCCGGTCGATGGCGCCCTTTCGAAAGGATGCACCCCGGTCGCCATGACGCTGTCCGTGGCATAACGTTGCAGTCGACCAATCTCAACCGGCGACCCTTCTGCGGTTTCGCGTACGCAGGCCTCCTCGCACAATGTTTCGGTCGGACAGACCCGGGCGCACATGCCACCCAGAATGTTCTGTTCCAGAATGGTCTGGCCTGCCGCTTCCGGCTGACCGGCCTGAATCTGGCGCATGAACAACGGAATATCGATGTCCGTGGGACAAGCGGTAACGCATGGCGCGTCATAGCAGAAATAGCACCGATCCGCCGCCACAGCCGCCTCATGCGCGGCCAGCGGCGGATGCAGATCCGTGAAATTCGAGGTCAGCTCATCGCTGGAAAGCCGCCCGGCGACAATACCGGGGACCATCTGGCCCTGTGCCATCACTCTACTCCCTGTAGATATGTTTATTGTGACCTCAGCTTGCCACAAACTAATTTTTTATCAATTGGTAAAATTTATAAAATCACCAAAAAGTCGAAAAAGCTGAGAGAACGACCTCAACTTCACCGTATAGTTTTTTGTTTTTATTTGCTTTTGGTCAAATTTAACTATTCGAGAAAAATCTTCGAGTTAAACTCCGTACATGGTCCAATAATCACCTGCAGCGGTGGGACAGCGGGTATTCGACGGACAGCGCAGCCAGTCCCAGGCGCCAAATGACTCGTCTGCCTCCTACCTGCCGCCATTGATGACAAACATGTCCAGGCCTGTTTGAGTTCCTGCGTCGCGTTCAGAATTGGGCGCGCCGCAGCGGTTTTCCAATCTCGCATCTGGTTTTGGCGTCGTCTGCCGCTTACAGTGCGTCACCAGAACCAGAGCAGCGCCGGAGAACGGCGAAAATCCGTGAGTTTATCGATGCAGGCCAAGGCCACCAAGTTCAATATTGTCATCATCGGACAGAACAACCGCCTGCAATTCGAGGCTGTGCTGTTTGCCGCCTCGCTTCGACATTGTTCACCGGGATTCACAGGCCGACTGTTTGTTGCGGTTCCCCAACCCGGCCCGCGCTGGCAACAAAACCCCAGCATTCAGAACGAGGATGTTCTCAAAGTCCTGCGACAACTGGACGCCGAGATTCTGCCCTTTGACAACCATGCCTTCGGCGAAAGCTATCCTTATGGCAACAAGATCGAAGCATTGCTGGCCATGCCCGAGGGTGAGCCATTTGTGTTTTTTGACAGCGACACCCTAATCACGGGCGATCTGAACACAGTTCCGTTCGATTTCGACCGCCCCGGCGCGTCATTGAAGGTCGAAGGGACATGGCCAAAACCCACGCTGTATGGCCCCGGTTTCGACGGCATCTGGCGCGCGCTCTATCAACGGTTCGGGCTGGACTTCGAAAGCTCGATCGACACAGACCAACCGCTGGATCACTGGCGGCGCTATCTGTACTTCAATGCAGGGTATTTTTTCTATTCCTGCCCACACGCTTTCGGAAAACGGTTTTTGGAATACGCGCTCGCTATCCGCGACGAGGATATCCCAGAGCTTGTTGGCCAGAACCTTGACCCCTGGCTGGATCAGGCCGCGTTGCCGCTGGTGATCCACGCGCTTGGCGGCGGGCGCGACGCCCTGCCGGACGGATTGCTGGATGGCACCGTAAGTTGCCACTACCGGCTGTTCCCGCTGCTTTATGCACGCGAGTCGGATCATGTCATCGAAGTTCTGGAAACAGTGACCGCGCCGAACCGGATCAAGAAGGTTCTGAAGAACTACGACCCGCTGAAAAAGCTGGTGATCCAACGCAAGGGCGAGAAGATCCGCAATATGTTCGACCGCAAGAACCTGCCCCAGCGCGAGCAGGTCATCCGCAACCAGATCAAGAGCAAAGGACTGTGGATGCGCTGACTGGATCGTTGTGCGCACGCGACCAATGCCCTAGAGATTCTGCAACACAAATACCAACAGGAGATGTTCCAGATGTCTGATGGACCCACTTATGGTTTCGACACGCTGCAAATTCATGCCGGTGCCCGGCCCGACCCGGCGACCGGAGCGCGCCAGACGCCAATCTACCAGACAACCGCTTACGTATTCCGCGACGCGGACCACGCTGCCGCGCTGTTTAACCTGCAAGAGGTCGGCTACATCTATTCCCGCCTGACCAACCCTACCGTGGCTGTTTTGCAAGAGCGTGTCGCGACCCTTGAAGGCGGTGTGGGTGCGGTTTGTTGTTCTTCGGGTCACGCCGCGCAGATCATGGCGCTGTTTCCGCTGATGGGACCGGGTTGCAATGTGGTTGCATCAACCCGTCTTTATGGCGGCACCGTCACGCAGTTCAGCCAGACCATCAAACGCTTCGGTTGGTCGGCCAAGTTCGTCGACACCGACGATCTGGACGCCGTCAAGGATGCCATTGACGAAAACACACGGGCGGTGTTCTGCGAATCCATCGCCAATCCGGGCGGCTATGTCACAGATATACGCGCGCTGGCGGATGTTGCGGACGCCGCAGGCATCCCGCTGATCGTCGACAACACGTCGGCCACGCCCTACCTGTGCCGCCCGATTGAACAGGGTGCCACGCTGGTCGTACATTCGACCACCAAATACCTGACCGGCAACGGCACCGTCACTGGCGGCTGCATCGTGGATTCAGGCAAGTTTGACTGGTCCGAAAATGACAAGTTCCCGTCGCTCAGCGAACCGGAATCCGCCTATCACGGGTTGAAATTTCATGAGACCTTTGGCCCGTTGGCCTACACTTTCCACGGAATTGCCATCGGCCTGCGTGATCTGGGCATGACGATGAACCCGCAGGCTGCGCATTACACGCTGATGGGAATCGAAACCCTGAGCCTGAGAATGGAGCGCCACGTAGAGAACGCCCAGAAAATCGCCGCGTGGCTCGAAGCAGACGATCGCGTGGAATATGTCACCTATGCCGGCCTGCCGTCGTCGCCCCATTATGATCGGGTCCAGAAGTGCTATCCGCGCGGGGCCGGTGCCCTGTTCACTTTCGCGGTCAAGGGCGGCTATGACGCGTGCATCAAACTGGTCAATGCGCTGGAGATATTCAGCCATGTGGCCAATCTGGGTGACGCGCGCTCGCTTATCATTCATTCGGCCTCGACCACACACCGGCAGCTGACGCCCGAACAACAGGAAGCCGCCGGTGCCAGCCCGAACGTGGTACGTCTGTCGATCGGGATCGAGGATGCCGACGACCTGATTGCCGATCTTGACCAGGCGCTCAGCAAGGCAAGCGCCTGATCCATGGCAACCGGCAGCGAAACGAACGACCTTGGCCAGCCGATTGGCTGGCCCGTTTCGGGTGACTTCCCGCGTCCGACACCGCCTTACACGCCGATGCAAGGAGGGTTCTGTTCCGTTGTACCGCTGGATATCAACAGGCACGCGCCCGGTTTGTACCGGGCGTTTGCAAACGACGCGGACGGCCACAACTGGACCTACCTGCCCTACGGACCCTTTGAGTCCGAAGCCGCCTTTGTCGAATGGGCCCAGAACAATTGTTCCGATGCTGATCCGATGTTTCACTCGGTTCTGGATGCCAATGACGTCCCGGTCGGCATGGCCTCGTACCTGAGAATCACGCCCGCTGCCGGATCGATTGAGGTCGGTCACATCCACTTCTCGCCCCTTTTGCAGCGCAGGCCGCAATCGACCGAGGTGATGTACCTGATGATGCGCCGCGTTTTCGATGAGCTTGGCTATCGCCGCTACGAATGGAAATGCGATGCGTTGAATGCACCGTCTCGACGCGCGGCCGAACGCCTTGGATTCACTTTTGAAGGCGTGTTCCGGCAGGCGACCCACTATAAGGGACGTAATCGTGACACGGCATGGCATTCGATAATCGACAGCGAATGGCCACGCATCCGAAAAGCCTTTGAAGCCTGGTTGCTGCCCGAGAATTTCGACGCTGCGGGCAAGCAACGACAACCGCTGCAAGCCCGCGCAGAGGTCTGACTTTATTCGGAAATTTCGAATTCCATCAAGACATTGACCGAGATTGAAACCTCACCGCCGGCAACCGGAACATTGCCTGCTTCGGCCATGCTCATCTGGCGCATATGTGGCATGGGCTGCACACCCCCGCCCTGTTCGTCAATTGACTGAACCGGGCCAAGTGTCACGCTCGCGGCCTGGGCCAGTTGCTCGGCCTTGGCGGTTGCCTCGGCGACAGCTTGTGCTCGGGCTTTTGCTTCAAGCGGCTTGGGGTCCTGAACATCGAAACTCAGGCCGCCAAAGTCATTGGCACCGTCCTGAATGACCGCATCCATGATCTCACCCAGCTTGGTCAGGTCACGCACCCGAACAAAAACCCGGTTCGACGCAGCAAAACCTGTGATTTCCGGGTTCTGCCCCGGCACATTGTTTCGGTTGGACCAAACTGGCGAAAGGGACAGATCGCGGGTTTGCACGTCGCGTGCCTCGATCCCTTTTTCGTCCAGTCGCGACATAATTCTGGAAACCGCGTCGGATGTTGCCTGCATCGCCACCGAAGCCTGCGTATCCTGGTTTGTGACACCCAATGTAATGGTCGCCATGTCGGGTGTGGCCTGAACGGTCCCTGCCGCGCTGACAGTGATGCGACGTTCTTCCGCATGGGCCGCGCTTGCCGCCGTCATTGCCAGCATGGCGGCCAGAAAAGCAAATGTCTTCAAGGTGATCCCTCCAATTCTTGCTGTCTTAAGATGGGGTGACCGGGCGCTCTCGTACAAGAGGTGACTTGGCTTTTTCTTTCCCTCGGCGATATCCTGCTTTACTGTCGTGCTGCGAACGCAATGTCGTTTGCATTGACGATGACAACTATGGTTCTTCGGAGTTATGAAACCCGCTTTTGCGTTATCATTTTCTGCCGACGGAATATCCCTGCATCACCATTCGGATGACGACTGGTTCTGCATTGGCACGGTTCCGCTGGATGCGCCGGATTTCCCGGATCGCATGCAGGCGTTGCGCGACGCGGGTTTTGCGCTGGAAAACGACCTGAGCTGCAAGGTCGTAATTCCGGAAGACCAAATCCGGTTTTTGACAGTCGAAACCGAAGAACCGGACGCGGGCGATACTGGGCAGAAAGTACGCGATGCACTGACCGGGGCCACCCCGTATGCTCTGGTCGAACTGGCATATGATACAGCGACGGACGGACAGCAAACTCACGTCGCGGCAGTGGCAACGCAAACTTTGGACGAGGCCCGGGAGTTCGCAACCCAACACGGGTTCATTCCTATCGTGTTCAGTGCAGACACCGGCCCAAACCCCTTTCCGACCGAGCCCATATTCTTACCTCGGGAAACCACAGAACTGCCCGGTGCACCCGAACCGGCCGATACGGCGCAAGAGCCTGAAGAAGAAGCGGAATCGAACACTCCGGTCCATGCTATCGCGGCGACCGATACCCCAATCGCATTCCGGGCGCAGACCGCGCCAGGCGCCGAGATTGGCACTGGTGCGGCACACCCAGGTGAAGCCAAACTCTACAAAGCTCTGGCATTGGTCGCAGGCGTTCTTGCAGTCGCCATCGGGCTATGGTTCCTGACCGGGTCCGAAGACGAAATCAGCCCGGAACCCGTTCTGGCGCAGAGCGTTCCGGACGAAACGGCGTCCCCAAGTGTGCCAGAGCAAGTACTGGCAGAAAAAGCACCGGAACCGGAAAGCGATATTGCCGAAGTCGCTGTCGCTCCGCCCGCGGTGAAAGAAACGTCAGAACCGGACACAGAGCGCTCTGAAATCCCCATCTCTCCGCCTGTGGTTGAGGAAAAAGCCGAGCCGACCGCGACGGATCTTGCTATTCTCGAGGCGTTGGACGTCAGCCCAACACCCGTCGAGCAGGTGGCCCGCGATCCTCAGGCGCAACGGGAACTGCAATCCCAGACAGGCGTTGTCCTGACCGCGCCCGAAGCGCTGACCCCACCCCCTGTCGTGCAATCCGACGATCTGTATCTGTCATCGCTTGATCCATCAAACCTTTCGCATGACGCTGTGGCGCTGCCTGCGGCTGAAAAGTTTGACACTGATCAGCCATTCGAACAGCCCGCTGCACCCAGCGGCGCGGGAACACGGTTTGTACTTGATGAGCGGGGTTTGGTTACCCCCACGGCCGACGGTACACTGAATCCGGATGGGGTCATGGTTTTCCTCGGACGACCGTCTTCGGTTCCGCCCGCAGTCCCGGTTCGCTTCGAACAGGAACCCATCGTCGAAGAGGGCAATGACAGGCTGGCTGGGCTGCGTCCGAAAATCAGGCCAGATGATCTGGTCGAAGGGTTCGAGCGCCAGCAGCTGGGTGGTCGGACTCGGGACGAGTTGTCCGGGCTGCGGCCGAAACTGCGGCCAAAATCCCTGCAGGAGCAACCTCAGATTGATGAAACCCCGACCGCGTTGGCGGTCGTTCGGGTTCCGCGCCCCAAATCCCGCCCGGCAGATCTGGCAGCGGCTTCCGCGCCGAAGGCAACCACCACGTCAGCCAATCTGGGATCAACGGCCGCCATCGATCAAAGCAGTGACGATGTCGGATCGTTTGCGGCAAAATCCGTTGCGCCCAAAATTCCGAGCCGGGCTTCTGTCGCCCGTCAGGCCACTCTGGACAATGCCATCAACCTGCGAAAGCTCAACCTGATCGGAGTCTACGGTTCGCCAGCGAACCGCCGCGCCCTGATCCGGCTGCCCAGCGGCCGCTACAAAAAGCTTAAGGTCGGGGATCGGCTGGATGGTGGCCGGGTTATCGCGATCGGGGACAGTCAGTTGCAGTACCAAAAGAAGGGACGCAACGTGACTTTGAAAATGCCCCGCAGTTAACAGCCAAAATCGAACGGGAAAAAACACGCGCGCTGACACGCCAGCGCGCGCTTTATATAGTCGCGTCAAGCGGCTGAAATCTCGCCACTTTCTATCTGTTCGCGTTCGATGGATTCGAACAGCGCCTGGAAGTTTCCTTCGCCGAATCCGTCGTCACCCTTGCGCTGGATGAACTCGAAAAAGATCGGTCCGATGACAGTCTTCGAGAATATCTGCAGCAGGATCCGTGTCTCGCCTCCGTCGACGACACCTTCGCCATCAATCAGGATGCCGTGCTTCATCATCCGATCCAGGGGTTCGGAATGCCCCGCGACCCGATCAGTAGACATGTTGTAATAGGTCTCGTTCGGGCCCGGCATGAACTTCAGCCCCTTTTTCGCAATCGCGTCGGTTGAATCGTAGATGTCCTCGCTTCCCACTGCGATGTGTTGAATGCCCTCACCCTTGTATTTCTTCAGGTACGAAACGATCTGGCCGGTCTCGCCTCTGTCCTCGTTGATCGGAATGCGGATGCGGCCACAGGGCGACGTCAGCGCGCGGCTGTAAAGACCAGTGAATTTTCCCTGGATGTCAAAGAAGCGGATTTCGCGGAAATTGAACAGGCTTTCGTAAAACCGGAACCACTTGTCCATATTCCCCTTGTAGACATTGTGCGTCAGGTGATCGAGGTAATAGAACCCGTCACCGCGGGGTTTGGATTGCCGCGTCCACTCGAATTCCTCGTTGTAGGGCGACGTGTCATAATACTGATCGACGAAGTAAATCAGCGAGCCGCCAATCCCCTTGATGGCCGGCACGTTTAGTGTTTTGTCGTCGGCGTCGTAAGGCTCGGCACCTTTTGCAACGGCGTGCTCATAGGCCTTTTGGGCATCAACCACGCGCCACCCCATTGCTGGCGCGCACGGTCCATGTTCGGCAACAAACTTGGCTGCAAAGCTGTCGGGGTCGGAGTTCAGGATATACGTGACATCGCCCTGCTGCCACAGTTCGACGCCGGGCTTCTTTTTGTGGTGCCCCACCCTTTCGAATCCCATCTTCGAAAACAGGTCGCGCAACTCCTGCGGTTCTGGATGCGCGAATTCGACAAACTCGAAGCCGTCGGTCCCTGCCGGGTTTTCTTTGCTGATTACGGGTTTCGGTGCGTTGTGCGGGAAAGGTCCCATGGCGGGTCTCCTAAAAAACAGGAATTTCTTTGCTGATTCTAAAATACGTCTTAATTGACGCTGTTTCTGCGCATAATTTTCGTGTAAACTAGCTGTATGTGCGCGATTTACGCACCAAAGACAAGAAAAACGGGGCGAATCCGCATATGTTGGATGCCATGGACACACGCCTGCTGTCTGCGCTGCAAAAGAATGCGCACCTGACGGCACATCAGCTGGGTGAAATGCTGAACCTGTCAGCCAGTCAGGCAGGGCGCCGCCGACAAAGGTTGGAGGCGGAAGGATACATTACCGGCTACGCCGCTCGCCTGGACCCTTTGAAACTGGGACTGCACGTGCAGGGTTTCGTGCAGGTTCATCTGGGCACGCACGGCCCCGAGCAATCTGCCAGCTTTGCCCGCATGATCGATGCGCGGCCCGAGATAACAAGCGCCTGGACGATGACAGGAGAGGCAGATTACCTATTGCACATATTCTGTGATGACCTTTCCGCGCTCAACCGCTTGCTTCATCAGGTGATACTGCCGCATCCTGCCGTTGCGAGGGTGCAAAGCCAGATTGTAATGGATCAACTCAAGCGCGACGCGCCCCTTCCGACCTGACCCGGACACGAGGACAAACATGGACGATTTCCTTTACCAGGCAACGATCTATCTGGCGGCGGCAGTTATTGCGGTGCCGTTATCAGCGCGTCTGGGGTTGGGTTCTGTACTGGGGTATCTGGCGGCCGGTATCGTGATCGGGCCCATTCTGGGGCTGGTCGGTGCTGAAACCGAAAGCCTACAGCATGTGGCCGAGTTCGGCGTCGTCATGATGCTGTTTCTGATCGGGCTCGAGCTTGAACCGCGCGCCCTTTGGGATATGCGCGACAAACTACTGGGGCTGGGCGGTCTTCAGGTCGCAATGTCGACGGCGGTGATCGCCGGTGTTTCGATATACGCAAACCACCCGTGGACCGTGGCATTGGCGGTTGGTCTGACCCTTTCGCTGTCGTCGACGGCTATCGTATTGCAGACCTTGTCGGAAAAGGGGCTGATGCAGACCAATGGAGGGCGGGCCACATTCTCGGTTCTGCTGACACAGGATATTGCGGTCATTCCGATCCTTGCGATGCTGCCGTTGCTGGCCCTTCCGCGCGTTCCGCACCTTGAAGGCGACGGCTCCATCGACCGAGGCAATGTCGATGCGCATGGCGCGGCCCATCACAGCCTGTCCCTGGTCGAGGGCTTGCCGGGCTGGGCCGTCACCCTGGTCACGCTCGGCGCCGTTGCTTTCGTCATTTTGGCGGGTGTCTACCTGACCCGTCCCCTGTTCAGATTCATTCACGCCACCCGCCTGCGAGAAATGTACACCGCACTGGCCCTTATGATCGTTGTGGGAATCTCATTCCTGATGACACTGGTTGGACTGTCGCCCGCTTTGGGCGCATTTCTGGCCGGTGTGGTTCTGGCCAGTTCGGAATTCAGGCACGAGATGGAGAGCGATCTGGAGCCGTTCAAGGGTCTGTTTCTGGGGCTGTTCTTCATCACAGTCGGTGCCGGGATCAACGTGGGCTATTTCTTCAACGATCCATTTGACCTGATCGGGCTAGCGCTGCTGGTGATCCTGGTCAAAGGGATCATCCTTTATATCGTCGGACGTGCCTTCAAGCTTCGCGGGCGCGATCACTGGCTGTTCACTCTGGGTCTGGCCCAGGCTGGTGAATTCGGTTTTGTCCTGCTGGCCTTTTCAACGCAGCAGAATGTCATCCCCACCGATCTTTCCCAGAAACTGCTGATGATCATCGCCCTGACGATGCTGATCACACCGCTGCTATTCATCATCTACGATCAACTGTCCCGCCGCATCGGCGATGTGCGCCCGCAGCCGGAACCGGACGAGATTGACGAAAAGGGCCCGGTGATCATCGCGGGCATAGGCCGCTTTGGCCAAATCGTAAACCGGCTGGTTCGGGCAAGTGGTTTCAAGACGGTCGTTCTGGACCACGACATCGACACGGTGCAGTTGATGCGCAGGTTCGGCGTCAAAGGGTTTCTGGGCGACCCGACCCGCCCCGAACTGCTGCGCGCGGCAGGGATCGAAAAGGCATCCGTTCTTGTCGCAGCCATGGACGATCACAAGCAGGTCACGCGGCTGGTTGGCTACGCAAGGCGACAACGCCCTGATCTGCACATCATCGCCCGTGCCTATGACCGCAACCACGTTTATGAGCTGTATCAGGCCGGTGCGAACGATATCGTCCGAGAAACCTTCGACAGCTCACTTCGCGCTGGCCGCTATGTCCTGGAGAACATCGGCCTCAGCGACTATGAAGCGGCACAGGCGGAACAGACATTCTATCATCATGACCGGATGTCGGTGCGCGAGTTGGCCGAATTGTGGATACCGGGCATGCCGACGGCCGAGAACAAGAAATACATCGAAAGGTCGCGCGAGCTTCAGAAGGAGCTGGAAACTGCGCTTTTGGAGATGGTTGAAGAAAACGCCAAGAAGTCTGCCTGACCCAGGCCCCTACCCGGGTCAGGCGCAGCGTTTAGCCGTCCGAGACACCGGCCTCGGCAAACGTTGCCATTCCCGAATGACAGGCGACGGCGCTTTTCAGGATGTTGATCGCCAGCGCACCACCCGACCCCTCACCAAGCCGCAAGCCCAGGTTCAACAAGGGTTCTTTGCCAAGCCGCGCCAGGACCGCGCCATGCGCGCCCTCGGCGCTCTGGTGGCCTGCAATTGTGTGGTCCAGCACCCCTTCGGTCACGTCCGCCAGACACGCAGCAGCCGCAGAGCAAATGAATCCGTCCAGAATAACCGGAATCCGCAACACACGAGCCGCCGCGATGGCGCCGGCCATGGCGGCAATCTCGCGCCCACCCAGGCAGCGCAGGATATCCAGCCCGTCGCCAGCCTGACCGTGCAGGGCGACACCTTCAGCGACCACCCGGGTTTTGTTGGCCAGACCCGTATCATCAACGCCGGTGCCACGCCCGGTCCATTCGGCTGCCTCGCCTCCAAACAGGGCGCAGGCAATTGCGGCCGCCGGAGTTGTGTTGCCGATCCCCATCTCGCCAACCACCAACAGATCCGCCGTTGGATCGACCGCCTGCCAGCCTGTACGCAACGCTGACAGAAGCTCTTGCTCATCCATTGCCGGCGCTTTTGTGAAATCCGCAGTTGGCGTGTCCAGATCCAGCGCGTGTACGTTCATCGTCGCACCAGCCGATTTGGCCAGCTGGTTGATCGCCGCACCGCCATGCTGAAAATTCATCACCATCTGAACGGTCACTTCAGGTGGAAATGCGGATACGCCTTGCGCCGTAACACCGTGGTTTCCGGCAAAAACGATCACTTGAGGCGCGGAAATCTGCGGCCGGGCATCCCCACGCCATCCCGCATACCAGATCGCCAGATCCTCGAGTCGACCCAGCGCGCCCGGAGGCTTGGTCAGTTGGCCGTTGCGCTCGGACGCGCCAATTGTTGCGGTTTCGTCCGGGCCGGGTGCAGAGCTCAGCGCATTCCGGAAAGTTTTCAGGTCGGTTAGTTCGGGCAGCATCGAAAGCCTCGTTGCATCAGAGTGGTCCTGTGTGTTTAACCGAAGCATCCAGACCAACAAGACCCCGAAAGGCGCGGGAGTGCTCAAAAACGACACCAAACTCATTTCCGGCTGGGATATACCTCTGGCTTTGGTGCTTCTGACCCGCCTGCCCGTTCCCCGGCTGCCGGATCATGTATTCGCGCGCCAGGCTCAGGCTGCGTGGGCTTTCCCGATTGCAGGGCTGGCCGTCGGAATAATTGCCTGTCTGGTGGGGTGGATTGCCATGTCCCTGAACGTGCCGGCCCTTGTCTCTGCCGCATTGTTGGTGGGCGTTCTGATTGCAGCAACCGGCGCGATGCACGAAGACGGGCTGGCAGACACGGCTGACGGGCTTTGGGGCGGGTTCACCCGGGACCGGCGGCTTGAGATCATGAAAGACAGCCATATCGGCACCTATGGTGTTCTGGCACTTTTGTTTTCACAATTGATCCGGGTGTTTGCTGTCGCATCCCTGCTGACGGCCGGAGGGATCAGTGCCATCCTGACCGCATGCGTAATGTCTCGTGCGATGATGCCCGTTTTGATGGCCGTCCTGCCAAATGCCCGTTCATCCGGACTAAGTCACTCTGTAGGTCGCCCCCGTCCGATGAGTGCAATTGCAGGCCTGATTGTTGCTTGTGCAGTCTCTGTGGCGCTGATCGGTGGCTCTGCCTTTTTCCCGGCAATTTGCGCGGCGCTGATCGTCGGCCTGTTGGCCATCGTCGCAAAAGCAAAAATCGGCGGTCAGACCGGGGATATTCTGGGCGCGGCGCAGCAATTGGCCGAGGTCACGATCCTTGTTGCGTTGATCGCACGGATTTAGGCGACACCGCCGGTTTCAATCCGCAACACTTCTCCGCAGTGTTTGCAATGCACGGCATCCGGGTCGTGCCGATAAAGTCCACAGCTTCGGCATTTATGCCTGACCTTCTGGGGCATGAATATCGCCTGCGCCAGCCGCACGAAAAGTGCGACGCCGACCACCATGATGAAAACCGAGAACAGCTTGCCCCACGGTGTCGACAGCGTGATGTCACCAAATCCTGTCGTCGTAAGCGTCGCCATCGTGAAATACAGCGCGTCAATGTATGGCGTCTGGCTGGTTTCCGGGATGAAGTAGACCAGAACTGCCGTCGAGGTCACAAACACAAAAACCAGCAAGTTGATCGCAGCAATCACTGCGTCTTCATGCGTTCGAAAAAATGGGCTGTCGCGTCGCAGGTCGCGCAACAGATGATAGGAATGGATCAGACGTAGCGCGCGCAATATTCGAAGGAAGGCCAGGCTGCCGGTGAGGAACGGATCCAGGATCAATGACAGGATCACGACGATATCGGCCAGCGTATAGATCTTGCGCAGCAGTCTTTTGCGATCCTTCGAAATCCATAGCCGCGCCGAAAAATCCATAAGGATGATCAGGCCCACAATCATACTGACCAGAGTGATGCCGGGCCCATGACCGCCATGTGCGGTCGCGACAAAGAAGATGATCGTAGCAGCATCAAACAGGATCAAGGTATATCTGAACCGCACCGATATCGGGTCTTTTCCGATATAGAGGAACTTTATCGCTTGCTTTACCTTCACTGCCTATCCCCCTTTGTTCAGGGCAAAATTACCCTCAAACCCACCGGGGACCAAGCAGCAGAATAAAAAAAAGGCCGCCCCCGATGAGGGACGGCCCGAAACAAGGTGGCCGATTGAGATTAGGCGGCACGCGACATCAGAACCTCGTCGACTTGCTTGGCAGCCGAAATCTCTCCATGCCCGGATACTGCGGCGACTTCGCGGGTCAGACGCTCGAGCGCGGCTTCGTAAAGCTGCCGCTCGGAATAGCTCTGCTCGCGCTGGTCATCGGTGCGGTGCAGGTCACGAACCACTTCGGCGATCGAAATCAGATCGCCCGAGTTGATCTTTTGTTCGTATTCCTGCGCCCGGCGTGACCACATGGCGCGTTTGACCTTGGCTTTACCCTTAAGCGTCTTCATCGCCTGACTGATCACGTCCGGCGAACTCAGCGAGCGCAGACCGGATTCGGTGACCTTGTTGGTCGGAACCCGCAGAGTCATCTTATCTTTCTCGAATGAGATCACGAACAGCTCGAGCGAAAACCCCGCAACGTCCTGCTCTTCGATCGAGATGATCTGACCTACGCCGTGCGCAGGGTAGACAACGTAATCGTTAGGGCGGAACTCAAGCTTTTTCGATTTTGACATTCACTTTTTTCCTTCGTTGCGGACCGGGGTACAGACAACAAAAACACCACCACAGGGCACATCTAAGCCCCGTCTGGCGGCGGTTGTGTTGAAAACTCAGAACTCCAAAGCAAGCATACTTACGGAGCGCACCCCAATCTCGATCATCATGTAGGGAGATAGTATACCACAAAAAAGTGGCATCTGAAAGCTTACGCTGGGGAAATTTCGAAAAGCTGCTTGGGAATCAGAAGGATATCCCTCAATCTTTACAGTTTCCCACCAGATTCCAGGACGAATCGTTTAACCGCCCTCACCCGGCGCTTCGGAGAAGTACTTCTCCATCTTGCCTTCTTCCCCATCACGTTCTTCCGCGTCTGGCAGGGGATCTTTCTTGGTCACGATCACCGGCCACTGCTCGGAGTATTTGCGGTTGAACTCGACCCATTCTTCCATACCCGGCTCGGTATCGGGGCGAATGGCGTCGGCGGGGCATTCCGGTTCGCACACGCCGCAGTCGATGCATTCATCTGGGTGGATGACCAATGTGTTCTCGCCCTCGTAGAAACAGTCCACCGGGCACACTTCGACACAGTCGGTGTATTTGCAGGCGATGCAGTTCTCGGTGACAACATAGGTCATGGCGGCGTTCCCGTTTGCGGTTTGGGCGTCTAGCTAATTCAGTATGGCTTGCTCTTCAAGTGAGGATCAGCATTCCGGAGGTCGAGAAAGATCAAGTGCGCGCCGATCTTTCTTGGTTGGACGACCTTTTCCTTCAAAACCCGGATTACGCGGTGGTGCGTTCTGCTTTTCGGTCATGTCCGAGTACAGCGTTTGCGCCTCGGGTGCCGGTCCCCGCCGTTCGCCCAGTTTTTCAACACGAACGACGCGCACGATACGCCCCTGAGTGAACGTCAGAACGTCGCCGGGGCCGACCGCATGCGCCGGTTTCACCACACGGTTTCCGTTTACCCGCACGTGTCCGCCGCTGACCTGTTTGGCGGCCAGGCTGCGGGTCTTGAAGAACCGCGCCTGCCACAGCCATTTGTCAATCCGCAGCCGGGCCTCGGCCATCTCGGGTCAGTTGCCGTCCTTCAAACCCATCAGCGCAGCTGCAAACGGGTTGTCAGGATCGATCGCCTTTTCCTTTTTCGGAGGACGGGAGGAGAAAGTCTTGGAGCCTTGCGGCTTGCCGCCTTTCTTGCCGTGTGGTTTTCCACGGCCTTCCTGCGGTTTGCCACGCGGCTTGCCCTTGCCCTGCCCCTGCTCGCGGCGCGGGCCACGGTTCGGCTGCCGCTGACGACCCCAGGTGAAGGTGTAGAATACTTCGACCTCCGGCTCATCTGAAGCCGGCGCCTCGGCTGCTGCCTCGGTGCTTGTCGCGGCCTCGGCTGGCGCCTCGGCGGGTGCGCCGACCTCTTCGGTTGCCTTTTGGGGTGCGGACACTTCTTCGGCGACAGGTTGCTCGGCTGCATCTGTCGAAGGCAGTTCTGTTTCGACAGCTGCCGGTTTGACCTTCTCACGTTCGCCACGCTCGGCCTTGTAGCCCAGCCCCTGCATCAGATCAGCGAACTGTTCAAGCGTCATACCGGTAATCGAGAGCATGTCGGGTTTGGCTTCGAACCCGCCGCGGCTGTCTTCTGCACGCAGCATGTCGGCCAGACGCTCCAGCATGTCGATACGGATCGAACGCTCGCCGGCATCCCTGTATCCGCACATCGTGTCGTATCCCTCGGGCGCGCCCTTGGCAACAGGCACGGTGACCAGACCCGGAGGTGGCGCTTCGGGAAACTCCTGCAATCCACTGGACAGGGCCCACAAAACCAGTCGCAGACGCGTCGGTGCGGGTTTCAGCAGAAGCGGCATGAAGATTGTGAACTGGCCAAACCGAATGCCGTGCTTGCGCAGCGCGCCACGGGCGTCCTGATCCAGATCCTTAACCTCTTGCGCGACGCCGGCACGGGGCAGCACACCCAGGGCTTCGACCATGCGGAAGGCAAACCCCTTGGCCAGGCCTGACAGCTCTTCGTCGCGCGACAGGTTCAACAGCGGTTCAAACAGCGCCGCGACCTTGCGGTCGATGAAGTGCTGCAAACGACGCTGAACCTTTTGCTCCACATCCGGTCCCGCAGCCTCATCCACAAAAACCTCGACGACCGGCTTGAGAGGCTCCGCCCCGGCAACCAGTTTGCCAACGGCGTATTCGCCCCACATCAGGCCGCCTTGATCTGTGTAATCAATTTCAGTATCGGGCGCGTTGTAGAAGCGGTCGGCACGCAGATGGAATTGCGGCGCGAGAGCTTGCAGGGACGCCGATTTCAGAGCTTTCGCCTCGGTTCCTTGCGCGCTTTTGTCCGGGATAAACCGGAACCCTTCCAGACGACCGACGAATTCGCCTTCGACGGTCACTTCACCCTTGTCATTTACTTCGGCCAAAAGGGCCTCCTTCTGTTTGAGCCGGCGCAACAAAACGGATGTGCGCCGGTCCACAAATCTTTGAGTCAAACGTTCGTGAAGAGCGTCCGACAGCCTGTCTTCTACAGTGCGCGTTTCCTCGCGCCAATGGGATTCGTCACGTACCCAACCGTTTCGTTGCGCAACATATGTCCATGTGCGAATATATGCCAACCTTTTGGACAGCGCATCAATATCTCCGTCGGTTCGGTCGATCCGGCGGATTTGCCGCGCCAGAAAGTCATCCGGGATCGTTCCACGCTCGTGCAGGTAGTTGTAGATCACCTCCAACAGACTTGCGTGCTCGGCATGACTGATGCCACGAAAGTCTGGAATTCGGCAGACATCCCACAGCAAACGGATCGACGGACCGTCGCTGGCGCGCGCCGCGACCTCGGTCACTTGCGAGAGAGATTTCAGCACGTTCAGATCATCGGCTGGCCGCGCCTTGATGAGGTGTTCGTAGTCTGGGCTGACCTCAAGCGAGTCGATCAGCGCCTCGATCGAGCCGAACCGCAAGGCGGCGTTCCGCCAGTTCAGCTTTTTCATTGGCGTGAAACGGCTGTCCATGATCGCCTGCGCCACGCCATCATCCAAAGGCGGGGCCTCACCCGTTACGCCGAACGTGCCGTCGGACATGCCGCGCCCTGCCCGGCCAGCGATCTGGGCCAGTTCGTTGGGCGCCAGAGGTCGCATCCTGCGACCGTCGAACTTGGTCAGGGACGAAAACGCCACATGATTCACATCCAGGTTCAAACCCATTCCGATGGCATCAGTGGCGACCAGATAGTCAACCTCGCCATTCTGGTATAGCTCGACCTGCGCGTTGCGTGTACGCGGGCTGAGCGCCCCCATAACAACCGCCGCACCACCCTTTTGACGGCGCAGAAGTTCGGCTATCGCATAGACGCTGTCGACCGAGAACCCGACGATGGCACTGCGCGGAGACATTCGGCTGATCTTTTTCGAGCCGGAGTAGACAAGCTGCGACATCCGCTCGCGGCGGGTGAACTGTGCTTCGGGCACCAGCGCCGCGATCGGACCGCGCATCGTATCTGACCCTAGAAACAGCGTCTCACTGGTCCCGCGTGCGCGCAGCAGGCGGTCCGTGAACACATGGCCACGCTCGGGATCGGCGCAGAGCTGGATCTCATCAATGGCCACAAATTCCGCGCCCATGCCTTCGGGCATCGCCTCGACCGTGCAGACCCAATATTGCGCACGCGGTGGCACGATCCGTTCCTCGCCCGTGACAAGGGCCACGACGGAGGGTCCACGGACGGCTACGATCTTGTCATAGACCTCGCGCGCCAGCAGACGCAACGGCAGGCCGATCACACCAGTCCTGTGTCCCAGCATCCGCTCGATCGCGTAATGGGTTTTACCTGTGTTTGTCGGGCCAAGAACGGCCACGATTCGGGATGACCCGTTCACCTTTGCCCCCTGCCCCGGACCTTACAGCGCCTTGCCTTCGATCTGAGGCTTTAGCCGATTCACGGCATTGGTTACTTCTTCATGATGGGGATGTATAGACAAAGCGCGGGAATAGGCCTCGTACGCTTTTTCCGGCTGATCCAGCATCTCGAAGATCAGACCCAAGCCATAGATGGCTTCGTATTGGTTGGGGTTCAAGGAAAGGGCATGTTCCAGATCAGCCGCCGCCATACCAAAACGTTCGATACCAAAAAACGCCGATGCCCGGGCGTGCCAGCCTTCGGCGAACTGCGGTGCATGGTCGGTTAAAGCCGTCAGGTGTTCAATCGCCGCCTTGACGTCTCCGTCCTCAAGCGCCTCGCGCCCGCGTTCCAGCAACAGATCGGCCGAGGCCGACCCGGATTGCGACCAGAGCGACTGCAACTGACGGTCAATGCTGATCGCCTGCCGGGGCGTGGACTGTGCCAGTTGCTCCAACAGCACGGATTCGTCCTTGGAGTCGGCTTGCTGGGCCGCACCAATGGTGGAAAACACCATCAGTGTTGCAAGTGCCGCGACGATACCTTTGAGATTGTGGTTTGCAATGCTCATAACATTGTTCAGTGTAGCGTTGCGACCGGGGATGTCCATTCTCGGCGCATAAACAAAATGAGGAAGATCATGAGCGAGATTCTTGAAAAGGCCGCAGCCGCGCTGAATGAAAAACTGGCCGGCGGGGCTTTTGATGCTTCGGCCAAATTCGCCATCGCAGATCTGGGTTCAATCGTTCTGGATGCAGACGGCGCGCGTGTCAGCGACGAAGACGCCGACGTGACCCTGAGCGCGGATGCTGATACATTCGAGCAGATCCTCAGCGGTGACCTGAACCCGACCGGCGCGTTCATGTCCGGCAAGCTGAGCGTGGACGGAGACATGGGGATTGCCATGAAACTTGCCTCGGTGCTGGCCTGATGGACTTCTCGCCGGCCCCTTTGTTTGAAGCTGTGGCCGGCGCTCCTGCCGGTGGCAAGGCCCATTGGCTGGAAACTTCGGATGCCAAACGCATCCGTGTCGCGCATTGGGTGCCTGAAGACAGTGCAAATGGTACTGTGCTGATGTTTCCGGGACGCACGGAATACATTGAAAAATACGGAAACGCGGCTGGAGAGTTCACAAAACGGCACTTTGCCTTCCTGGCGATAGACTGGCGCGGTCAGGGACTGGCGGATCGCCTTCTGGACGACCCCCGGATCGGACATGTCGCGAAATTTCCGGATTACCAGATGGACGTCCGCGCCGTTCTGGACATGGCAAAAGAACTGAACCTGCCAAAGCCCTGGTACGTGATCGGCCATTCAATGGGCGGTGCCATAGCGTTGCGGGCGATTATCGAGCAGAACTGCTTTGCGGCCTGTGCCTTCACCGGGCCAATGTGGGGCATTTACTTTTCCACAATCATGCGGCCGATCAGCTGGATGACGGCCTATTGGGGGCCGAAATTCGGACTGGGCGAGAAAACGCCTCCGACCACGACATTGGACAGCTATGTCACCATTCAGCCCTTCGAAGACAATATGCTGACCCGCGATCCGGATATGTACCGGATGATGCAGGATCAACTGGCTGCGCATCCGGAAATGGCGCTTGGGGCGCCGTCGACAATCTGGCTGCGCGAGGCGCTGACGGAATGTGATTGGCTGATGAAACAGCCTGCGCCGGATGTACCATGCCTGACGTATCTGGGCGGAAACGAACGGATCGTGGATCGTGATGCCATTCGGGCCCGAATGGCCAACTGGCCCAAAGGCAAGCTGATTGAAGTTCCCGAGGGCGAACATGAGGTCATGATGGAATCACCCGAGGTTCGGGGACCGGTCTTTGATCAACTTGCCGCGCATTTCAGGGCCAGCCAGCCAAACGCCGCACCTAATGCGGCTTTGCAAAGCTAATAGCCGATCCGTCACTCTGGCCGCTTGTGATCCCTGCCGACCGCGCCTAGATGTTTCCGAAAGCAAAACATCGAGGTGATCCATGCGCGACCTTCCCTTTCCCGTCCGTGACGCAAACGCTGTCGGCGGGGCTGACAATCTGGGCAATTTGCCGGAATGGGATCTGAGTGATCTGTACAAAGCGGAAGACGCACCCGAGATTGGCCGTGATCTTGAGTGGCTGGAGAAAGAATGCGCCTCCTTTGCCTCGGACTACGAAGGCAAACTGGCTGATCTGGACGCGGATGAGCTGCTGCAATGCGTGCATCGAAACGAAAAGATCAATGCAATTGCCGGCCGCATCATGTCCTTTGCCGGCCTGCGCTACTATCAGCTGACCACGGATGCCGAGCGAGCCAAGTTCCTGTCGGACATGCAGGAAAAGATAACAATCTTCACGACACCGCTGGTATTCTTCACGCTGGAAATCAACCGCATTGATGACACCGTGTTGCGTGCCCATTTTGATGAAAACCCGGATCTGGCGCGTTACGAGCCGGTTTTTCGCCGTATTCGCGCGATGAAGCCCTATCAGTTGTCCGACGAGCTGGAAAAATTCCTGCACGATCTGGGCGTTGTCGGCGACGCATGGGAGCGCTTGTTTGACGAGACGATTGCCGGCCTCACATTCACCGTGGATGGCGAAGAGCTGAATATCGAAGGCACCCTGAACCTGCTGACCGAACAGGACCGCAGCAAACGCGAGGCTGCGGCACGGGAATTGGCTTCGGTGTTTCAGGAGAATGTCAAAACCTTCGCCCGGGTTCACAACACGCAGGCCAAGGAAAAGGAAATCGTCGACCGCTGGCGCAATATGCCCACCGCGCAAACCGGGCGTCATTTGTCGAACGATGTCGAGCCTGAGGTTGTCGATGCCCTTCGCGAAGCGGTGGTCGCCGCCTATCCCAAGCTGAGCCACCGCTACTACGAACTGAAACGCAAGTGGCTGGGTCTGGACGTAATGCAGGTTTGGGACCGCAACGCACCCCTGCCGATGGAGGACACGCGCATCGTTAACTGGGCCGAAGCCGAAAAAACGGTGATGGACGCTTACAACGCGTTTGACCCACGCATGGGTGAGATTGCAGCACCGTTCTTCTCAAAAGGCTGGATCGATGCCGCCGTGAAACCGGGCAAAGCCCCCGGCGCCTTTGCCCACCCAACAGTCACCGAGGTGCATCCTTACGTAATGCTCAACTATCTGGGCAAACCGCGCGACGTGATGACACTGGCGCATGAACTGGGCCATGGCGTACATCAGGTGCTGGCCGCAGGTCAGGGCGAAATGCTATCGTCAACGCCTCTGACCCTGGCCGAGACCGCTTCGGTGTTCGGCGAGATGCTGACCTTCCGCAAGATGCTGGATCAGGCCGAAACGCCAGAACAGCGCAAGGTGCTGCTGGCCGGTAAGGTCGAAGACATGATCAACACTGTCGTCCGCCAGATCGCCTTCTACGACTTTGAGTGCAAACTGCATGCCGCCCGCCGCGAGGGCGAACTGACACCGGACGACATCAACGCCCTTTGGATGAGCGTTCAGGCCGAAAGCCTTGGACCTGCGTTCGAATTCATGGAGGGGTACGAGACCTTCTGGGCCTATATCCCACACTTTGTCCACTCACCGTTCTACGTCTATGCATATGCGTTCGGCGACGGTTTGGTGAACGCTCTTTATTCCGTTTACGCCAGCGGCTCGGAAGGGTTCGAGGACAAGTATTTCGAAATGCTGCGTGCCGGCGGATCGAAGCACCACAAGGAACTGCTTGCACCGTTTGGCCTTGATGCCAGCGATCCGAAGTTCTGGGACAAGGGCCTGTCCATGATCTCTGGCTTCATTGACGAACTTGAGGCGATGGAGGGGTGAGCACCCAATCCACAGGGCGTTGGGCCGCATTGAAGTCGCGCCTGCGCCCTGCCATGAACCGAATTCGCCGAACCGTGCCACGGGGCTGGCGGATCATCGTGGGCATCCTGCTGATACTCGGCGGTGTTCTTGGGTTTCTTCCCATTCTAGGCTTCTGGATGATCCCGTTGGGCATCATGGTGGCGGCAATGGACATCAACCTGTATCGGCGATGGAGGCGCAAATCTCGCTAGGTTTCCCTAGTCTTTCTCATTTGATTTGGTCGTGAGGAATATGGCCAGGACGATCAGCGCAGCGCCTATTGCAGCCAGCGGCGTGATGGCCGCCCCCAAAAACAGTGCTGAGTTGATGAAGGTGAACACCACAGAAGCGGCGAACATCAAAGTGGCCGTGAGGGTCGAAACCCGCGCTGCCGCTTCGTACCAAAGGTAGTAAGCCAACGCCGTTGGCAACACACCAAGAAGTACCAGAAAAACAACATCGTTTGCTGTCGGCATCTGAATTCCGAACAGGGAAAGCGGCAACAGAATAACGCCTGAACAGATGAATATCCCAAACAGGAAATTCAAACGTTCGGGCGTGGATTCAGAGGCTCTCATAGCCCGGCTGCTGGAAATCAGGAACACGGCCCAGCTTAGGCCAGCACCGATTTCCATCACATCGCCAAGCAGAGGCTCTCCACCACCTTCGAAATCCTGGTAGACCGTCAGAAAAACACCAAAGATCGCCAATACCGTCGCGAGAACTTCGGTCCGGCCAACCGGTGTGTCCGCGAAAAAGTAGAGAAACACCAGAACGAAGAAGGGCGCTGTGTTTTCCAGCACCATCGCGTTGGCCGCGCCGGTATGCTCCAGTCCGATGTGGAAAAGAATGTAGTTCACCACCGTCGACAATACAGCCAGACGGAAATTCCAATCCCCAAACCGGATCGAAACTGACGCCCCCATCGCTCGCAACATGCAGTAGATTGCGAGTGCGGCGATGAACAACCGCGTCGTGGCGATCTGCATTCCCCCAAGATCGCTGGTCAGATAGCGAACGATAACGCTGTGTGTGCCCCACAAGAACGCAGCCAAAAAGCCAAGGACCAGACCGTTTTGCAGGAGGGATACGTGCTTGGCAGAGTTGTCTTGCAAGGGGCCGCTCCGCTGGAACCTACTTCAGCTGACTGTCTTTCGACCCGCGCCGATTGATGCCGCTGCGGGTTTTGAACGCCCCGTCACGTTCCTGCTGACAGTCCAGGCACAGTTTCACCCCCGGGATCGCATTGCGCCGTTTCTCGGGAATTGGCTCTTCGCATTCGGCACAATGGGTCAGGCTTTCACCCAAAGGGCGTTTTTGCGCCTGCATCCGTGCAAGCTCATCGGATATTGACGCCTCAATCTGTTCACTTACCGCGCCATCGCGCGCCCAACCACCAGCCATAGGGCACCTCCTGAATGGGTACCCGACAGGCTAACCGAGGCTCGCCATGGTAGGCAAGTGGGTGGATCAGAGTGGTACGGCCAGACTGAAAACCTGATCGATCATTTCTTGCGTTCCCCGCGAGAACTCAAGCGGGCATGGGTAGTCAGCCCCTTCCCGAACAGACCGGCAGAACGCTTCGACCTGGAGTTTGTAGTGATCATCCGCCGGGAAACGCGTGACCTGCACTTCCAGCCCCGGGCGATGCAATTCGACACGGGCCTCGCCAAAGACCCGGGCGTTGAATGGCGCTGTCAGCCGGATCACGCCGCCTTCGCCATGAAATACCATCTCCTGATGCGGGTGCATGCGGATCGAAACATAGCTGGAATATGTAAAGTCAGGGAATTGCGCCCGGATTTCCGTAAACGTGTCGATACCGTCCTGCCAGCGAATTGCCGATTGTACCGAGACAGGCTCTTGCCCCGTCGCAAAACGTGCGCCGCCGATAACGTAGACGCCAATGTCCCGCAATCCACCACCCCCCGTTTCCGCGCGATTACGGATGTTCGTCGTGTCCGCCCGGTTGTCGAAGCTGAAGGCCCCGGTCACATGTGCCAGCTTTCCGATCGCCCCTTCGGCAATCAACCTTTTCGTGAACTGCCACTGAGGGTGGTGCACGATCATATAAGCTTCGGCTGCTAACAAACCGGTCTGATTCCGTTTTCCGATCAGGGCGTCGAATTCTTCGCCCTTCATGGTCATCGGCTTTTCGCACAACACATGTTTTCCGGCATCAAGGGCTTTCAGGCTCCATTCGACATGCAGGTGATTGGGCAGCGGGATGTATACCGCGTCAATCTCAGGATCCGAGAGAAGCGCATCGTAGCTGTCATAGACCACCAGATCCGGGCAGAACTGCTGAAACGGTTCAGCTTTGGCAGGGTCTGAAGTAGCCAGCCCTGACAGTCTTGCCCCGTCTGCGGCATGAATGGCAGGTGCCATAAACTGTCGTGCGAATTTGGCGGCACCCAGAATGCCCCATTGAACCGGCTTTTGCATCGTGAACTCCGAATACTGTCCTGCTGAAATGTTGCAGCCTCGTCGCAAGGCTGGGTTCAGCCTGCGTCGGTGTACCTTTAGCAGTGAATCACACCCAAGTCAGGCAAATCCAGCCATTTTCTAAGCTGAGCAATTCGAAACCGGGTCCTGCAGCGCAGGCACGAAAAAACCGGCCGGAAAATTCCGGCCGGTCTGCTGAGGCTGTCCGGTCAGCTGTAGCTGTTTCCAAGCATGCCCTTTTCACGGGCCAGCTCGCGCATCTTTTTCTGCAGCTTCTCAAACGCCCGGACTTCGATCTGGCGAATGCGTTCGCGGCTGACATTGTACTGCGTGCTCAACTCTTCCAGAGTCACGGCCTGATCCATCAGGCGTCGCTGGGTCAGGATGTCCTTCTCACGATCATTCAGCACGTCCAGCGCAGCGCTCAGCAACTCGCGGCGCGCTTCCAACTCGTCGCGGGCTTCGTAGTCACCGGCCTGGTCGGCATCTTCATCCTCAAGCCAGTCCTGCCACTGCATGGTACCTTCGCCTTCGGACCCAACGGTCGCATTCAGCGAGGCATCCCCACCGGACATGCGGCGGTTCATGCTGATGACTTCCTCCTCGGTCACGCCCAGATCGTTGGCGATCTGCGCAACATTTTCAGGACGCAGGTCGCCTTCTTCCAGCGCACCAATGCGGGCCTTCGCCTTGCGCAGGTTGAAAAACAGCTTTTTCTGCGCCGAGGTGGTGCCCAGTTTCACCAGCGACCAAGACCGCAGGATATATTCCTGGATCGAGGCGCGGATCCACCACATCGCATAGGTCGCCAGACGGAATCCTTTTTCCGGATCAAAACGTTTCACGGCCTGCATAAGGCCCACATTCGCCTCGGAAATCACCTCGGCCTGCGGTAGGCCATAGCCGCGATAGCCCATGGCGATCTTGGCCGCCAGACGCAGATGCGATGTCACCATCTTATGCGCCGACTCGGTATCCTGTTCTTCCACCCAGCGCTTGGCCAGCATGTATTCTTCTTCCGGCTCAAGCAGGGGAAACTTGCGAATTTCCTGCATATAGCGGTTCAGGCCGCCCTCGGGCGTCGGCGCGGGGAGATTTGCGTAATTTGCCATGTTTCATGTCCCTCCGACAAATGTTTAAGTATTTAACATAGGATATGGGTAAGGAACCCTGCCCATTCAAGAGGTGCTGCTAACAGTATGAGATTAAACTTTGATAAAGGAAAGATAAGAAACTCTTACTCACAGGGGTTTGCTTATTGTGTCAGCGGCGCGCGCAGCCGTTCTATCAGGCTTTCCATATCATTCGGCAAGGCCGCTTCGAACCGCAGGTTTTCGCCACTGACCGGGTGTTCAAACCCCAAAACCGCGGCATGCAGTGCCTGACGCGGAAAAGCGCGGACAGCCTCGGCCGTCGCCGGATCAAACGCGCGGGCGGCCAGTTTGCGCTTACCGCCATAGACCGGATCGCCGACCAACCCGTGGCCCGCATGTGCCATATGCACGCGAATCTGATGTGTACGACCGGTTTCCAACCAACACTCGACCATGGACAGAGACGCCGGCGCGCCAAATGTTTCGACGACCCGGGCGCGCGTGACAGCGTGGCGGCCGCCATGAAAGTACACGGCCTGCTTTTGCCGGTCCGTCTTGTGCCGGGCCAGTTGCGTGGTCAGGCGCATGACATTGCCCGGTTCGAAACTGACACCTTTGACGCCGCGCAGGCGTGGATCGTTGGCGTCCGGCACTCCGTAACAGATCGCGCGATAATAGCGCTCGACACTGTGCGCTTCGAACTGCGCCGCCAGACCGTGATGCGCCGCATCCGATTTGGCGACGACCAGCAACCCGCTGGTTTCCTTATCGATGCGATGCACAATGCCCGGCCGCCTGACACCGCCGACACCGGACAGATCAGTGCCGCAATGAAACAGCAGCGCGTTCACCAACGTACCACTGGGCGAACCCGGTGCCGGGTGAACGACCATGCCCGCGGGTTTGTTGATCACGACCAGATCAGCGTCCTCGTAGATGATGTCCAGCGGGATGTCTTCGGGGCCGATATGACTGTCTTCGGCTTGGGCAACGGTTACAACAATCTGCGCGCCTTCCGTGACTTTTGCCTTGGGATCGGCCACCACGACACCATCGACCTGCACCGCCCCCTCGTCGATCAGACGCCCCAGGCGTGTACGGGACAGGTTTTCTTCCGCTGGCACATCCCGCGCAAGCGCCTTATCAAGACGTGGCGGCGGAGCGGCCGCGATCTGAAACTCAATCTGCCGGGTGCCCATGACTGTCCCTTCCGAACCCCAAGAACCGCAGGAAACGCCCCAGCTTAAGCTGCTGCGGCGCATGGTCATGTTGCTGACCGTGGTGATGATTGGCGGGGTTCTAGTGACATTCGCGCTGATTGTCATCCGGCTATCGGACCGCACCCCCACCCTGCCCGACCAGATCGAACTGCCGGACGGCGCCAAAGCGCAGGCCGTGACCATCGGAAACAACTGGTACGCGGTTGTAACAAATGACAACCGGATATTGATATTCGACAAGACAACCGGGCGGCAGAGGCAAGAAATCGTTGTCGAATAGGCGCAATCACTCTTCAAGCGCCATTCGGAAAACAATCTCTGACGCCAGCCGCAGCGCTTCGTATTCTTCAGGCGAGTCGCGGCGGAACTGTAAATCGGCATCACTCAGTTGAACGGGCGGGAACAACTGATTGCGGTCCGGGAAAAATTCCTGCTGAAAATCAGTGTCCTGTGCGGCCAGGTATTCGTCCAGCCACAAACGCTCTTTCGGTTCAAGCACGTCATTTCGCCGGATCATTACCGGGTCGTCGACAACACGTCGCCGCAGTTGTCGGGTTCGCTGGCGCCCGATGGACCGGGCCATGATCCCGAAAGCCTCGCTTGCCGCGCGGGACTGTGAAGGATTGGACGGCAGATTTGCCGTGCTACCCTTGGGAAGCGTGACACCAATGCGTGACATGAAATCGTCCACGATATTCCCGTTGGCCATTACGGACCGATCATACAGGAAAGGCGCGACCGTCACGCCGGGAAACGCGCGTCGGATTCGGGTCAGCATGGCGCTGTAACTCAGCCGCTCGGGGTTTTCGGCGATCTCGTCCAGACGAGCGCGGATGTATCGCGTTCCGCCAGCGGGCAAGCGGCCATTCTTTGCTCGCTGCTTATAGTCCGCCTCCCAAAAGTCGGAATATCGCCGACAGTAGAAGGTAATGCGCATCTGCCGAGCCGGAATATCGGAAAAAATCTGCGCCAGCCGGTCCAGATCCACGGAATAAAGCATCTCGGACGAGACCAGGCAGGTCTTATCCTTGTGCGCCTCGTATTCCAAAGCCATGGCTTCGCGGAACCCGTCTGTCGGCTGCTGCGTCTGGTTTATGTGGAAGGCGATGATATTGTGGCTGATCGTCAGCCGGCTGTTTTCGTGGCGCCGGCGACCGGTTTCCATATATCGCAGCCCGGCCTTGTCCAGCATACCGCCGTTCGTGCGAACAAAACCCTGCAAGGCGGTGGTGCCGGTCTTGGGCATCCCGATATGAAGCCAAAGCATCAGGCGTCTCCGCAAACCTGAAAAAGAACCGTCATCCCACCTTCCCGGCTACGGCACCGTCAGTCATCTGCTGCATCAGATCCTGCATCTCTGGGACTTCCCGCAGCTGCGCGATTTGCTGACGGTGAAGATCACAGGTCAGGTGATGCAGTCGAGCGGTTTCAGGGTCAGAAAGCATGTCGTAGTAGAATTCGCGTTTGCGGTCAGCGACGACGTCGATCGCGCTGTCCGTCTCCGCATTCTGGTTCATCATGTTCCAGTATTCCATCCCTAGGCTTTCGCCCAGATGATGAGCGCGACCGCGCATCTTCTTGACCAGATAGCTTTCGCAGGACTTCAGCGCGTAATGGTTGACCTGAACGAACTCGTACCCGACGGAATCGCGAGCGGACCGCCAGCTTCTTTCGTAATAACGGTCGGGCATCAACTGACCCGATCCGTTGTACCAGTGGCATTCCGTCATGGTTTCGACCGTAGGGCGCTTGGGTCGGTGAACCCCCAACCCGTCCCAGAGTTCGCGCTGAAACATGGTCTTGAATCCCCACGCCTGAAACGGCCGGATGGTCATTTCGCGCGCGGCCTGTCTGAACTGATCCGACAGGAACCGATCCTCGTAGCGCACAACACCCGCATTTCCGAACAACCGCCATGTCATCGAAATCGTGCGAGCGTCCGGAATAGCCTCGGTCAGGGCGCGCAGTGTGTGATCTCCGGTCTTGACCACGATCTGTTCATCCGCGTCGATCACGACAACCCAGTCTTGCGGGCGGGCAACTTCCATTTTCAGAAACGTGTTATAGGCCCGTTTCTGCGGGCTGGTCTTCCGGCGTGAATTGTTGTCGACATGGGTCAGAATTCCACGCTCGTCCAACCTTTGCAGCAAAGCGTCCGTCCCGTCGGTACAGTCATTGGTCATAACCACTTGATGATCGACACCAATGGCCCGGTTATGCGCCACCCATTCCAGAACAAACGGCCCTTCGTTCTTCATCGGGGTCACGCTGACAAAGCGTGGGTCCTGTTCATTCATGACTGACTGCCCTTTGTTGGTTTTATTGTCCCGGTTTCGGCGGATACATCACCTGTTAGTCCTACATGAGTTTTCACATATTTGAACCTTCCTTCAAGCCGCCCAAACGCTGTCATCCTCCCGTCCGGTCAGGTTTCTGTTCGTTTCAGTTGATTGGCGAACCGCTTGTATGGCGGGCAGAGGTCCCTTGCCTTGCGCAGATATACCGCGGCTTTTTTCTTGTCCCCCCGCCTCAGCAACAACTGACCGGCCGCCCCCTGAATCGCCGCTGTATTGTCGTCAAGATCCGCCGCCTCGATGATCTGGTTTTGCCCCTGCTCGGACGCGCCGATCCGTTCCAGCAAGCCACCCATGGCAAACACCAGAAATGGATTTCCCGGATCATTTCCAACAGCCTCAGCCATCTTGAGCCGCGCCTGAGAATAATCACCATCCGCCTCGTACAGCTCGGCCAAACGTTTGAGATACAGCGTGTTTTCAGGGCGAAGGCCTGATACGTTCCGGGAAACATCTATTGCTTTTTCCAACGGTAGATCATCCAGCCGGTACCGAAGGATCGTAGAAAAGCTCTGGTACTCCGGGCTATCCAGCGGCACCTGCAACTTCTCCGACAGGTTTTGCATGTTTCCCAGCCAATCCTGCAACAAAACCAACCTGTCCCTGCTCGAATTCAGCCGGCGCGCCTTTTGGTCGAGTGCGAGATCGCTCCAGTCCAGCAAGATCACGTCAAAGTTGCACGGAAGGCGTGACAATACCCGACGCTGAGCGACATGGGCATTGAAGTTGAACCAGGATCTGCGGACCGCCTTTTGAATGGTCCAGTCCACAGGCGGCATCGCCCGATAAGAAACCTGATCCCGAAACACCAGTCGCGATCCAAATATGATGACGTCGGGCCTCAACGGTTTTGCCCAGAAGGACCTAGTGAACGCCTGTGCTGCAAGCCACCGCTTTTTCTGACTTCCCAGAATTGCGGCCTGCAATGCACAGGCTACGGCATGATCCTCGGGCCAGATATGGGGGTTTTCCAAAGCCTGCTCTGTCAGCTTCAGCGCCTCTTTCCAGCGGCGCAGGTAAAAGTAGTTCAGCGCATTCAACAAAGGCAGGAACGCGTTGTCCGCCCCGGCTTCAAGCAAAGACTCCGCAAACTGGCGTGACTCTTCTGCCCGGTCTTCAGCCTGGAGCGAGAACAAGTGGAAGGTCGCCTTGGCGTAGATATGTGCAGCCTCTGACGCGTTGATAAATCCGTTCGCCCCCTTGCGCAGCCGATCCACTGTCTTTTCGTTGGCCTCACTTATTTCCTGCGGGGACAAAACATCGCGAAACATCTTGTTCTCTTGCCCGGAAAGCCTGGCCGCCGCCATCGAAAATGCCGATACTGGGGGGGCAACCACTTGGTCCGCCCGGGACATTGCATAAAGCTCTAGAAAATCACGCTTGGCCCGGGTCATCTCTGACAGATCTGCAATGTCCGACATCCGCATCAGTTGCGGATAGCGCTTCTGAAACCGGGTGATCAGTTCTGGCTGATCCGAAAACATGATCGCCGGATTGTCGGCGAACTTGTCCAGATGGGCTTCGTACAGCTCTTCGGTCTCAATCTTTGCGGGCCAGGTTGAGTGTTTCCACGGCAACCCGTTCAGAATGTCGCCCCGGCGGATATGGTAGGCTGACACCCCCTGCCCTGACAACGCCTGGTCCGCACGGTCCATGATGGCGCGGATTTCGTCGGTGAAGCCGATCCGGTGAATGAACTCTCGATAGCGGGGGCGGATCGTTTCAATGTCTTCCCAGGGGAACGCCAGAATCTGGAACCCCTCCTCGACCAGAACCGCACGCCCGGCGTCCAGATGCTTGATCAGCCGGTCCGGTGTCTTGTCGTTCTGAAATTTCCAGATCGGTTGGGCTTTTTGTGACAGCGCCTCGAACGCGTCGGTATCTAGGAAATGGTCCGCCATCCACGCTTGGGAAAACAGTTCTTGTGGATGTTCCAACTCAGGTGCATCCGCGCCTTGCGGGAACCAGTTCACCCGATAATCAGTATCGAAATCCTCGGCCAGGCGGATACATGTCAACAACATCAACAGGCGCGCGCCCATCCTGTCCTTGCGTTGACCGATGAAGACCCCCCTGCCTGGGGTCATGAGGTTGCCTGGGCAGTGTCGGCAGCCGCTTGTCTGCGAAGGGCACGAAACCTCTGACGTGCTGCGTGTGCCAGTTTCGGATGCCGGTCACGGCTCATCTCTTCCAGTCTGTTCATGTAGACCGGCAATCGCTTGCGCGCCCGGATCATCCGAAAAAAATCTGCGGCCTCAAGCGAGCCGTCCATCGCACCCAGCATAACCGGCTTGAGCAAATCGAGCTTTCGCAGCATCGGGGCCGCGAAATGGTTCGAACACCAGGTCTTCAGCGGGATGACATTTCCCCCCTGCAAGCGCGCCGCCTGCTGCCGGTCCAGATCGAAAAAGGGATCAAAGGCCACATAAACCCGTTTCGCAGTTTTAATGGTTTCAGCAGTATCGCTGAGCGGCAGATCCCAGTCCTGAACCCGACCGAACCGATATCGGGTTTCCCACGGCACCAGCCGTTCGTCCAACGTTGTCTGCGGGTTGAAGGCAATCACCGTCGACCCAGGCACCAAAGCGGAAAACGCCAGTGCGCCGTAGCCCCCCATGGATGCACCGACAAAAACCACCTGATCGAACTGGGCAAAAAAACCTTCGCGGGCCTTTCCTTCCAGATACGAAATGATTTCCGTGTCGCGATACCAGGCCTTGGTCCGGGCAAACACCCCAAGATGAGACCACCCTTCGTCCCTGAAAAACTTCCAGCCCCATGGTTCGCGCGCAAAAGACAGGTCGTTGGCATTGGCAATGTTGTCAAAGCTTACAATCAGGCGAGAGGTCGATCGGTGGTGAAACAGAAACGCGTGGCGTTCAAGTTTCTGCAGAAAGCCCCTGCCTTCGCCGCCCGGATACAGTTCCACAAACCATGGCGGTGCGGGGTCGGTCAGGATGCGTTCGTACCCTGTCTTGCGGTCAGGGTGTTCGGGCTTCAGTTGCTCTTTGGACAGGTCGGTCATGATGCTCAAACAAGATTGTCCGCAAGCCAGGACCGGAAGTCCACCCAGTCCTTGCGCATTTTGATTTCCTGAACTTTCGCCGTGTGCCAGTTGCAAGCCTGTTCGTGCAGGCGGGCCAATTCCTCATCCGCCTTCAACTCGGTCAGCAAGGGCGCGGCGCGGCGGGCCGCCGGCAGGATGGACTGATCCATCTCTTTGTTGGCATTCATATCCATCCAGTAGGATTGCCCCTGATCCACCTTGATGTGATTGGTTCTTCCCCGATCCCGCTTGATCAAAAAACCGTCCATCGACCGGACCGAGTAGTGGTGAATCCGACCAAAGCTGTGATCGAAGTTTCGCCAGGCTCGCCAGCCGACCTTCGCCGCAGGGAACAGATTGCCGCTGGCATCCGACCAGGCAATGTCGTCCTCTTTTCCTGCTTCGATGCCTTTTGGTCTGTGTGGACCGAACCGGGTGAATTTTCCGTTATTGCGAAACAGCGTCTTCAAGCCGAAAGCACGGCTGGAGTGATACGGGAATTCCATATCCGCCATCACAAACGCCTCGGTCACGGGCCGGTCTTCAAAGCTGATGTTTCCGGCGCTGCCAAACAGCTTCCACGCAAACGAGATTGCATCCACTGGCTGCCCCGCGCGATGTTCCACCTGGGAAATCAGCGCGCCAAAGCTGTTGTCACCGCAACGGATGTTCCAGAATTCATCGACATCCAGACACAATAACCAGTCAGACTCCTTGACTTTGGGCTGGCGCCGCGCCCGCCGCAACATCTGGTGCTGAGGGTTTCCCCCTTCTTTCACCTCGTTCGACACATGTGTCGCAAGCCCCAGATCCTGCAACCTGCGGGCCATTTCGTCAGTACCGTCCTCACAATCGTTGGTGAATATCACGAAGTGGTCGATGCCCAGACTCCGATGAAAAGCCACCCATTCAAGCATATAGGGGCCTTCGTTTTTCATCGTCGTAAAGATGGTAATGGTCTGTGACATTCAAGCCGTTCCCAATCTGAATTGCCCACTGTCTTACACAAGCACGCAGAACGGGGCGAGACGGGAATCGAGCAAACCGGCAATCCCGAACAAACTGATGCACCTTCGCACTCGCCTTTGAAAGGGATTGGATACCAAAAGTATCCCAAGCAGCCACCAGATCCATAAGATCTGCACTCAGCCAAAAACAGCACCAAACGTTCATCAAATCGACAAGGTGAAAGCCTTCAGATTGTTGCTCGGTGTACTTTGCGCTAACGCACGCCTTGAACCGAAGTCTCAATGCCGCGTGGGGATTGGTGTGTCTGACCCGGCACCAGCAAAGCCGCCACGTTGCGCCCGAATTCGCGGGTTCGCGCTTCAACGGTGTCAAAACTGAATTCAATGATCAATCCAAACGGAGCAACGCAAAGCACGACCAGAACCGCGATAGGAACGGAAAAACTGCTTTCAACGCCGGGATAAAGTTCAACCCACATCACTTTGACCAGCGAGAATATCAAGATGTGCCACAAGTAAATAGTATAGGATCGGGACCCCATATAGTTCACTGCCCGGACTGGCCATCCAGCGAGCTGCAAAGCTCGCTCATTAATTATTGCCGTGAACACGCACAGCGCGCACCCGATGCTTGTGAGCGTGCTGGCAAATGGTCCGGGTCCGAATACAGCAGGGCTTCCCAAGGCCATTAGCAAACCCAGTCCCGTGGTCAAAACAGCCACGACCCTGTTGCGCGGGATTTGATAGCGTGCCTTTAGCACAGGGACTGTGAGATAGAGAAAGCATCCCCAGATCACGCCGTCCAGCCGAAACCACCATGCCAAATCGCAAACATCCGTCCGCTGCAAAAAGGAAAATATGGCCAGAAAAATCGCACACCCAAAAACCAGACGTTGCTTGCGCAGCACCACAACAACCAATATGGGCCAAAAAAAGTAGAACTGTTCCTCCAGCGACAAGCTCCAAAAATGCGCAAGCAGAGAGATTGGTTGCCCATTTTCAATCTGCACAAACCCCCAAAGGTTCAGCCATTGGGTCAAGGCGGCAAAAGCCGCGTATCCTGTATGCTCGATGCCGCCATACTGTGTGTAGAAGTCTGACCCGGACAAAAGAACAACCGAGGCGAATGTCAACAAAACGACGATTGCCGCCGCAGGAATTAGGCGGAAAAACCTTCTGATCCAAAACCGAAGCAACAACTCCTTGGCCGAGTATTTTCCGGTTTCCAGTTCTTTAAAAATGGAAAGTGAGATTACGTACCCGCTGATTACGAAAAACAGATCAACGCCAGCACCGAACTGCAGTCGAGAGGTATAGTCATAGGTAAGCTGCGTCCAAGGCATCAGAAAGGGCAGGTGCGCGATCAGGACCAAAAATATCGAAATCCCTCGAAGGGTCTCGATATCAATGTTCTTTTGAACGGAGTGCTCCATTTTCGCCTCAGTAAGTACTGCTTGGTTTGTAGGTTTCGCGATGCCCGTTGCCCATAACCGACAGTTGCGGTCAACACCAGTCTTTCAGGCTTCCGGATACACATCATTTCGCGAGTGCGACGAAGTCTCTTTGATCGTCGCACCAGAACACAGAGAAGGCTCCTATTTGACCAGATTGCCTGTCAAATAAAGCCTAAACCGGGTATTTTTCAGATGGAGAAACTGTAGGGTGGCTACAGGTTGGTCCGCAACAGCGCAAATGAACGTTAGTTATTGTAACTTATCTATTTTCGTTGAAAAAGTGGTGCGATCGAGAGGCACCATGTTACCCCCGCTAAATGTTGCAAGTAACCCTTACCACTTTGCTGCGGTGTGTTTTGCGGATGCCGACCGTCTCGGATTGGGTCAACATGTAGCAACCAACCTCCCACAAGATGGGGGCCTGGACGGCATAGCAATCAGCAGCACATATCAAGAACACGAAGAACGGCACGATACTACAGAACGGTGACGGCCTGTTGTGCTTGAAGGGCCAGAGCAATAGCAAGCGGGGACACGGTCAACCTCTCGACGGTAGCTGATCAAAATCGGGCTGGGTCCTCACCCCAAAGTCTCACTTACGAAAGCCCAAGAACAAAATGCAATGGGCCGGCGTCCTTGCCATGGGCAATAGATCGCACATCAGAGCGTGAATGGATGCGCGAAGAAGCCGAGGCCAACAGAAACGACGCAGCATTTGAAAACCGGGCCTGACGGTACTCTAGGCCAGACCGGAACGTCTGTACGACGACAGGGCAGCCTTACGCTATCGCTCCACGTCATCGACAATTAAGGAAAGCGCCGGGTCTTCGTCACTCACATGACCCGTTTCGAATCCAGTTCACTATCACGTAAAAGGGTTTGTTTCTTCGGGCAAAAGTCTGAGCAATTCACACGCCGACCCCTCTTTCGTCAGCCAAGACGCTTCGAACACCTGTAACAAGCTTGCCTTGTCAACAAGCATAACCGTTGAGCTTTCCGCCAGCTTGGGCGTTCCGATTTAACAGGTGCAATAGTTCGACCTGATTGGACGTTCCGGTTTTAGAGAATATTGAACTGAGGTGTGAACGAACAGTTGCGGGGCCAACCGAAAGAGTTTCCGAGATTAGCTTTACTGTCATTCCTTCCCTCATCATCGCACAAACCCGGAACTCGCATCTGCTGAGCGCCGCCGGGTTCTGAGGATCAAGGATCGGGACATAGTCGCCGCCGCTGTCTTCGGCCAGACGATGGCTGCGGGGCTGCTCGGACTTTGCAGAAATCGCACCGGGCAAACGATTCTTCCATCCAGACGAAAGAGTTGAAGTCAAAACAGCTAACAAATCCAGATCGGGTCCCAGAGGGCTGACACTGTAGTGCAATTCAATGTAGTCGATATGTGACGCGGTTGTCTCAAGCGGAACCACAATGACCTCGACCAACCCTTCAGGTTTATGATATTGATAGCGAGACATTGGTGCCGCACCGGATAGCATCATATCCGTTAATGTCCAGATAGATCCCGGCTTTGCATTTGAGATGCAATCCCCGAAAACCAATTCCGCTTGGGTTTGAGGTTGCGACGGCCATATCTTCCCTTGTTGGACGCAACACCGTGCAATGTGCTTAACTTTCCAACCAGCTTTCGAAACCCTGACAATTAAAAGCGCATCCGCATTTAGCAGACGCATTAAAAAATTTGCTGCATTTAGAATAGAGCCATTGTTATTTACGGCCCGCGTCCACTCCATCACGAAGTTAAAACTGTCCTTCGCGTGGGTGCTCTTAACAAAACTGACACTCATACCCCACAACCCAACTAGATAAAAAAATCTTCGAACCAAACACGTCCGAACCTGGACGACAAATTTGTTCTACACGTAATCCATGAGCAACCGATTTCACCGCGCAGGGCGCACATCCGCGTTCAAACGGGCCACAAGCAGATTACTATAACTCATTCATATTTATCAATTTTTTTCAAATATCTGCATATTCTCAACTACCAAGCTCCTTCCAGAGAAAAATTTCCACACCCCAAAACTGGCTATCAAATTGATTACAATTGAAGCCTTGGCCGAGCCATTGTTGACAGCCGAGATGATTCTTTCGCGCTTTAACGCCCTGTTAATGCTGGGTTAATTCTTTTAATCCTTTAAGTGATAGCAACATACAACTTACATCCTTTGCGTGTAATATATTTACCTTTGAGGGAAGGATGCTGCTTCCCTCGCCCCTATTCTGATTCCAAGCTAAAGCAGTTTTTGCCTGGCTTGCGCTGCATTACTGTGGAGCGTTGAAACTAACTTAACCTTTTGGGGGAAATAATGATCAAATTTGTGAAGAAGTTTGCTAAGAACGAAAGCGGTGCGGCAATTGTTGAGTACGGACTGGCCCTTTTGGTGGTCGCCTCGATTGCAGTCGGTGCATTTTCGTATCTGGGCACTACCACCAATACAAACGTGACTGGTGCCTGTGCTGCTTTGGGCAGTGCAACCTGCTGACCGAAACCAGGTCAGAACATCAAAGAATTCTGCGCCCTCACTCAAGTTTGGCGGCGCAGAATTTACCGCCAGGAATTTCGCAAAAACAGGAAAACCGAAGTTCCGTATTTGAGTGCGAGACTTTTGGAGAGAGATATGCGTATCAGACCAATCATTTCTACGCTGTTTGGAATTGCGATAGCTTCCGGTTCCGTTTACCTGGCGAAAGACCATATTCAGTTCAAGGCCAACACGGCAAGCGTGTCGCCTGATGCAGATTTGGTTGAAATTTATGTGGCCCGATCGGAGATCGCATTTGGCCAAACGATCGAAGCTCACAACGTTACGATCCACCCCTGGCCGCGCGAAGCACTTCCGGCCGGAGTTTTCACGGAAATCGACGTTCTTGTTCCCGACAACCGCCGCCAGTTGCGCCGCGCCAAAGGGCGGTTCTACCCTGGCGAAGTGATGCTGCTTTCAAAGGTTTCGAACTTTGGTGAAAAAGTCACGCTGGTTCAGAAACTTGGAGAAAACACCCGCGCCATGGCGATCGAGGTCGATGCCGTGACTGCGGTTGGCGGATTTGTCACGCCGGGCGATCATGTAGACATCGTCCTGACACAAGGTGCGAAGCAGGAACTTCGCGCGGTGACCATCTTGCAGAACATCCGCGTGATTGGCGTGGATCAGCAGTCAGAGGAACTCAGCGATCAACCTGAGATCGCCCGGACGATAACCGTTGAGGTCACTCCACAGCAGGGACAACGTCTGGCGCTGGCTCAAAAGGCCGGAACACTGAGTCTGACGCTCAGAACACTGGATAATGTTGAAGATGAACCCATGGAAATGGTTCGCCTGCGCGATCTTCTGCAGGAAGAAGGCCCGGTGGAGAAAGTCGAAGCTCAACCAACTGTAACGGTACGTCGGGGAACCGAGACCGAGGTTGTAACCATCCAAAGGCAGCTCAACGAAGCGGAAGAGAGAACAGACGCCGAGCCTGTCACCGAACTGGAAACGCCCCCCCAGAAAGATGCTCAGCTTGCACCGGCGGTCGCGTCGCCGCAGGTCAAACCTCGCGCTCGAACGATAAAAATCAGCCAGGCACCCAGCCAGTAAGCCCTGCCATGCGAGTAGCTGCTTTCATATCCGATTTCATCAAGGATGACCGTGGTACGGTAGCAATCCTGTGGGGCACCGCCTTGGTCGCTTTCCTCGGCTTCTTTGCGATCACTCTGGATGTTGGCCGGTTGAACTCTACCCATGCCGAGCTTCAGTCGTTTGCGGACAACGTGGCCCTGGCTGCGGCCGCTGAGCTGGACGGACAACCTAATGCGATTTCGCGGGCCACAAATGCGGCGGCAAATCTGATTAGTGACAGTCAGACATTTGCGAATGGTAGCGCCGCGCTTTCAGGTTCATCTGACTATACCCTCTCGTTCCACTCCGCGCTTCCTGCTTCAGATCTTACGCCGCTCGGCGCGGACCTCACTACAGACCCGCGTCAAGCAAAGTTCGCGCACGTCGTGTTAACACCGAAATCGCTGAGCATGAGCCTTGCTTCCGCACTGGACAAAATGCTTGGAGGGAGCGGTTTCTCGGCGGCCAGCGTTTCGGCCGAAGCGGTGGCCGGATACTCGAAAGCCGCGTGCGATATTTCACCTCTGATGTTCTGCCTTCCGCCGAATTGGGAGTCCACTCTGACAGTCGGCGATCAAATCCTGCTTCGCAGTGGCGGCAACGGTACTGCCTGGGGACCCGGTAATTTTGGCTTCATCGATCTGGCAAACTTCCAGGACACCTCGGGTGTGTGCGCAGACGAAGGTGGCAACAAACTGGCGTGCCTCATCGCGGCGCAAAGCCAGATTACTCAGTGCATTCTCACCAACGGGCTGGACACGGAACCAGGGCAGAAAGTCGGTATTACTAACGCGGCATTCAACGTGCGTTTTGACATCTACCGCTCTGTTCTCAATGGCGAGAAAAACAACATAGATTTCGCGCCGGCGCCGAACGTGATCAAGGGCATTGAAAAGAACGGTGGCGGCTCTTGCATTCAAGGCAACGAACAACCGACACCCGATACAACCGGCCTTGGTCGCGACCTGTGCATGGCGGCGGGTACCTGCGGCGGAAACAACCGTTTCGGCGATGGCAACTGGGATCGGGCCGGCTACCTGAACCGGAACCACGATCTGGCCGATGGGCTGGCAGACGGTGTTGGCAGTGACGCTCACCTGCCCCTGTTGTCAGGGTCGAATTCAGTATTCGCGGGCACGCGATACGGGATGTATCTTCGGGAAATTGCCTACGGGAATACAAACCCTTACGCAGCACCAAACGCAAACGCCATCCTTGATCCTTCGCTTGCCGAAACCGGCCGCCCAATGTGTTCAAGCCATATGTCGAATGACCCGGCGCGGCGCGTTGTAACAGCGGCCGGCGTTGATTGCGCACAAAACGCTGTTTCCGGTTCGACGACCGGGGTTCCCGTAACAAAATTCGTTGCCGTCTTCCTGACGGAACCGGTGGGCGATGATGGCAGCTCGCCACCCAGTTTTGACATTCACGGCGAGGTCGTCGGCTTCCCGGATGTCACCGGTGTTGGAAGCGGCGGTAATGGCTTCGGTGGCATCTTCCGCGACGTCGTACAGTTGTATCGTTAAAGGCGCACGTTCATGAGTATGAGGCACAGATTTCCTTTCAGACGTTTCGCCAGGAACGACGACGGCGCAATCCTTGTCGAGTTCGGCCTTGTTATGCCGGTCATGTTGCTTCTATTGGCCGTAACTCTGGAGTCGGCGCGCCTTATGTGGTCGTACCAGTCGGTTATTGCCGGTGTGCGTGATGCCAGCCGCTACTTGTCGCGAGTTACACCTGCAGATATCTGCACATCCGGTGGCTCTGTTGCGGGGCTGACCACGACTTTGAAAAACATTGTTGAGCAGGACATCAAAGGTAATAACCTGTTTCCGTCCAGCGTGACGGTCAATTCCGTGACGCCAAGCCTGTCTTGCGTGTCCGGCACCTATCGAATGAACCCCGCCCCTGTTGGCCAGGTGAGTGCCAATATCACCATTCAGTTTCCGCTGGGCGGCATCCTGACGCTGTTCGGCAGCGGTGCGACATCAGTGACCACGGACGTCGCTGATACATCGCGGATTTTTGGCCAATGAGACGCCTGCTGGATATCCACGCGCGTTTGCGACAGAGCGGTCGCTCATTCCTGCAAGAGCAGCATGGTGGCGTTCTGGTCGAATTTGCTCTGGTCGTGTCGTTGTTTTCTTTCCTGTTCCTTGCACTGTTGGACTTTGGCAGGCTTTCGTACAGTGGAGTGAACGCACAAAAAGCAGCACAGTTGGCCGCTCGTATCGCCGTGGTGCGTCCACCTGCGTGTTCTGGCGTTCCGCAAACCCACACGCGAGGGGCATCCACACTCCAACCCCGTTTCGGCACCTCATGCAGTGCCTCGGTCGGCATATGCGCCGATCCCATGACCTCTACGTGTTCGGGTATCGCCACCAACGCCACTGCGTCGGAAATCTGGGATCGCGTCAGTCCGCTTCTGCCACCGGGCACAACCATCAGCGCACTGCAATTTTCCTATGATTTCAATTCCAATCTGGGTTTCCTGGGCGGCCCTTACACACCCATGGTCACTGTTGAACTGAACCTGAGTGATTTTCAGTTCGTGTCGCCTCTGGCCGCTTTGGCCAACGCCGCGGGTGCGACAAGCAGCACAATCTCTTCGACAGCCGGCTATTCCAATTTCAGCGTCTCGCTGCCTGCTGAAGACCTTGCATTAGGAGAGTCAGGGTAATGAGTAACCACGTTTCAGATCTCAAGTCACAATCGGTCATGCTTCTGTCAGCAGGAGAAACAATCGCGCAGGCGGTCGCAAACGCGTTTCCCGCTGTAAGAGAAAACAAAGTTTCTGAATTGGCTGGCTCGTTCAAAACACTGAACGGAACCGCCCGCGAAATGGCGTTCAAGCATGACGTGGTGATATTTGAAATCGACCCGGATGACTCGGGCGAGGTACAAGCCGTCGAAGAACTGCTGACGCATCGCGATGATGACACCTTGTTCGTGGCGCTGACGCAGAATGATCTTTCGATCACCAAAGCCCGTGAACTGCGGAAAATTGGTATCGACGAAGTGCTTCCCTTGTCGATCGATGGCGAGGGATTGAAAGCTGCGGTCAGTGAAAGAACCATATCGCGCACCGTTCCGCAGCTTCCGACCAGGAACGGTCTGTCTGCTCTGGGTCGGGTTATCCCGGTTGCAAAATCCCGTGGCGGTATCGGCGCGTCTACTGTTGCGGTGAACCTTGCGTGCTCGCTGGTGGGCAGCAAGGGCTCCTTGTTTCGGAAGACTGAGAAAAAACGCGTCGCACTTTTGGACTTCGATCTGCAATTCGGAAACGCAAACGTGTTTCTGGATCTCGAAGACAACGGAGGGTGCCTTCAGTTCATCGAAAACTCGGATGAGCCCGATGACCATTTCCTGTCATCGATCCTTCAGAGCCACAAACTCGGCATCGACGTGCTTTGCGCGCCTGCCCCTTTGGTTCCGCTTCAGTCGATACATACGAACCTTCTCGAAGGTATGCTCGATCTGCTTCAACGTCGTTACGACTATATTGTCATCGACCTGCCCTGTGCCGTTGTCGAATGGGTCGAACCCATTTTCAAGCGTGCGACCCAGCTTGCGCTGGTTACTGACACAACCGTGCCATGCGTGCGCCAAGCGCGACGTTTGATTGATTTCTACCGCGAAGCCAATGTCTCTCTTCCGGTCGAGGTTATTGTGAACCGCGAACCTAAGACTCTGCTCAAGCCGGGGCACGTTCGCGAGGCAGAGAAAGTCCTGAAAACCAAGCTGAAACACTGGCTGCCCGAGAACCACAAGGTCGCCCGCAACTCAGTCGATCTTGGGCGTCCCATCGTGGACATGAAGCCAGGATCCGACCTTGGCAAAGCCCTGACAAAACTTGCTGGCGCGATGTCTGAAGACGTTCGGCCCGTGGCGACAAAAACGACTTAAAAAAGGAGATCACAGTGTTCAATGAGTATAGATCACGCAAGGCTGCATCCAATTCGAATGTCTTGGTCCTTGAGCAGCCAATCGAAGTGCCCAGGCCCAAGGTGATTCCGGAACCCGTGGACGTTGATCTGCAAGCGCATCTGGAGCTCAAAAGCCGCTTGCACGGCGAACTTCTTGACCGGCTAAACTTGTCCGTGATCGACAAGGTTGAGCGGTCGGAGCTGAAACGTCAGATCGCATCGTTGGTGACAGGCCTGATCGAGGCGGAAAACCTTCATTTGCGGTCCGAGGCTTTCACATCACTGGTCGACGAGTTGATTCACGAAGTGATGGGGCTGGGTCCGCTGGAACCACTTCTGGAAGACCCGACGGTCAACGACATTCTGGTCAACTCATATGATCAAGTCTACGTGGAACGCTTTGGTTTGTTAGAAGAATCGACGGCACGCTTTCGCGATGAACGCCATCTGCTTCGGATAATTGACAAGATCGTCAGCAAAGTCGGTCGTCGCATTGATGAATCCCAGCCATGGGTCGATGCGCGCCTGGAAGACGGCAGCCGTGTCAACGCAATCATTCGCCCGTGTTCCGTGGACGGGCCTGCGCTGTCGATCCGCAAATTCTCGCGCAATCCTTTGACGATCGACAAGCTCGTTCAGCGAGAAAGCATGAACGGCCAAGCTGCCAAGCTTCTGGAGGCGCTGGTCGAAGCAAGGTTGAACATCTTGATTTCCGGTGGCACCGGTTCCGGCAAAACAACGATGCTGAACGCCGTTTCATCCTTTATCGACGGCAATCAGCGTATCGTAACAATCGAGGACGCCGCCGAACTTCAGCTGCAACAAAGCCATGTGGTTCGTCTGGAAACCCGCCCCCCAAACTCGGAGGGCCAGGGCGTGATCACTCAACGCGATCTGGTGCGCAATGCGCTCAGGATGCGGCCGGATCGCATCATTGTCGGGGAAGTTCGTGGGGCTGAATGTTTTGACATGCTTCAGGCCATGAACACCGGCCATGACGGGTCGATGACGACCGTTCACGCAAACTCAGCGCGTGATGCGCTCAGTCGGGTGGAACAGATGGTGACTATGTTGGGGGCAGAATTGCCCATCAAGACCATCCGGTCTCAAATCGCTTCGGCCATCCAAATCGTGTTGCAACTGAGCCGCCTCAGCGATGGCACACGCAGGGTCGTCAGCATTTCGGAAATCACCGGCATGGAGGACGACACAATCACCATGCAGGACATCTTTGTCTTCAAACGTCGCGGAAAGTCTGAAAACGGGGATGTATTGGGAGAGTTCCTGCCGACCGGCATTCGCCCAAAATGCTTCGACCAACTGGTTGCCGCGGGCATTGATGTGGATAGCGATATGTTTATTCGCGGGGCAATGACGTCATGATTGATCTGCAACCAAATACACTGAACATTCTGATCTACATCGCGATTTTTCTGGGCATTCTGCTGGTTTACGAGGGTCTGCACCAGCTTCTGCTTCGCAGGGAAACCCAAAGCGAAGCCAGGAACCGGCGCATGAAGATGATTCAGGACGGAGCCTCAAGTGATCAAGTACTGCAAGTCCTTCGGGATCCCGCGATGCTCGCCGCCGGAGAAAAAGCCGGTCCAATAGTTCGTTTTCGCCGTTTGCTCGTTCAAGCGGGGTTAACGATCAGTCCGATATGGGCTGCCCTCGCAGTCGTGTTCTTGGCCTTGTTGACATTCGCAGGCGCGTCCCGGTTTCTCGTCCAGGAATTGGCAGCCCTTCTGAGCGCGGTTCTCGGTCTCGTTGGGCCGTTCATCGTGCTGGTCGCCATGAAGAACGCTCGATCGAAGAAGCTGACAAAACAACTGCCGGACGCTCTGGATTTGATGGCCCGGGGATTGAAGGTTGGTCATCCGGTTGCTGTTACGGTTGGAAACGTCGCAACGGACTTGCCGGATCCAATCGGCACGGAATTTGGCATCATCAAAGACCAGATCAATTACGGCGATGATGTCGCGACTGCCTTTCACGACTTTGCGCAACGCGTTGGCACCGAGGACGCAAAGTACCTTGCCGTGAGTATTGGCATTCAGCATGGAACCGGCGGCAACCTTGCGCGGGTTCTTAATATCCTGTCTCAGACCATCAGGGATCGGCACACAATGCAGAAGAAAATCAAGGCGATTTCCGCTGAAGGGCGTCTGAGCAGCCTGATCCTCACGATCTTGCCGGTAATTATCTACCTATCGATCGAAATTTCCACGCCTACCTTCTACGGCGACGTTCGCAATGACCCACTGTTTCCCTATTTCGCCTGCGTGATTGTAGGCCTGACAATTGCTCAGGGGCTCATCTTGAACCGCTTGGTTAAGTTCAAGTTCTAAAAAAAGGGCTGATGATATGGATATTATTCAAGAGTTTCTGAGTGAGCAAAGCCTCTCGCCGCAGTTCTTTTTGCTCGTCGGAGTTGCCCTTAGCGTGTTCTTTGTTGTCATGGGCCTGTCCGGGTTAACCGAGGCCGACAACACGGCGGCACAGCGCATGCGTGGAGGGTCAGTTTCAAGTGGGCACGGTCAGGATTTTGACCTCATTCAAGGCGACAACAGTGATCCGCACGGGCTTCTCAAGGCGTTCGTTCCGTCGTCGAAGAACGAACGTTCCAAGATTGGCAAGCTCCTAAGACAGGCTGGCATTCAACGAAAGCACGCCATTCGCACATACTACAGCTGTCGAGTGATTTTGGGATTTGTCCTGCCGGCCACGTTTGTCGCAGCCATGGCGCTGCCAATAGAAACCCAGGTTCAATTGGGGATCGCCGGAATATTGCAGGGTGTTACATGGATGAACACATTGCAGATTGTAACGGTGTTGATGGTATCCGGCTTCTATGGGCCCGCAATCTGGTTGCGCTATCGCATAAAGAAACGCCGCCAGGCAATTGAACACAGCCTGCCAAACGCACTCGATCTGCTGCAGGTGGCAATTGAAGCCGGTCTGGGTTTTGATGCAGCGATGATCCGTGTGTCACATGAGATGGCAAGTGCGGCGCCCGAGATTTCGCAGGAGTTCTCAATTCTTCAGCTGGAATTGCAGGCGGGCAAGGAACGACAGGCCGCCTTTCTTGACATGGCCGACCGGGTCGGAATCGACGAGTTGAGTTCATTTGCCAACGCGTTTTTGCAATCCAGCCAGTATGGCACCAGCATTTCCGCATCGTTGCGCAGGTTTGCGACTGACATGAGGCTTGATCGCGAACTACGTGCTCAGGAAAAGGCAAACCGCCTTCCAGTGCAAATGTCCGCCGTTATGGCCATGTGCATGATGCCCGTTTTGTTGTTGATTTGCCTTGCGCCAATGCTGATCCGCTGGGTGAACATGTTTGGGTGATGCAAAGCTGGTGGTAATGAGATCTTCGACTAAGCGGTCATTCCGTGGTGACTTTAGCCACATCCAGAATTCGGATATGCTCCGGTGACCTTCAGCGATTAAATTGGTGCGCGGGCACGGCTGAGCGGCCTGCCGGATGTTGATTGGCTGCTCGGGGATCGTGGCTATTACGCCGATTGGTTCCGGGAAGCGTTGAAAGACAAGGGGATACGCGCCTGCATCCCTGGCCGGAAGCAGCGGAAGAAACCGATTAAGTACGACAAGCGTCGTTACAGACGGCGCAACCGGATCGAGATCATGTTCGGCAGGTTGAAGGATTGACGGCGTGTGGCAACCCGCTATGACAGGTGCCCGAAGGTCTTCCTGTCAGCAATCGCCCTCGCAGCACTCGTTATCTATTGGCTATGAGTCCTGACCCTAATCACCATCCATATATGCAGTTTTTCAAGCGATATTCGCCGCTCGACCCTCCGACATTTCAGCCATTTCGACGGCCTTGTCTATCAAGAACAACGCCTCCATCTTGGTTTTGGCTTTAAGCATAACTTCTTCGCTAACTTGGAAGCCAATTGGCCGACCTGAAGTGGTGTCACCGGAAATTTCTTTCAATGCCTCGGGAAGCGGAGCTCCTAACTGGTCCACGCTCAAATTAATTTGATTGTCGTAGATCACCAAGAACACGCCATTTCCCCAATAGGTCGCCACTTTACGCCCTTCCTGACTAGCTGACAGAACCGCTGTACCAGCTAAAGTCATGGCACTACGGAATTCACTGACCGTGCTCGTCTCATAGATTTGTTCGGCGCCTATGCATTTCACCGCCACAAGCTTTGCAGCCATGGAGTGCATCGTTGAAAGCTGAATTACGTAGTTCTCAAATTCAGCTAACCCAATGAAACCGGGCAAATCTCCGAAACATTGCGGATCAATTAAGCGAACGTCCGGACTATTGCCAAAACACAACTCAAAATCCGCTTCAGCTTCCAGCACTTCGATTGCGGCTCTTCGTTCCGCTGCCATTCTATAGGCGTCAGACAACCTCTGCTTCAGGTCAGAGAACTCAAAAGGCTTTGTAACGTAGTCCGTTGCCCCAACTCCGAATGCTTCGTCGATGTACTCTTTTTGCACCATGGCGGTCACCATGATAATGGGCGTGTACTTGTATTCTGGTAATTTTCGCACTTCTTCGCAAAGAGTTATGCCGTTCATTTGCGGCATCTGCACATCCAGTAACAAGCAGTCGAACGCTTCGTTAGGTCGTGACAGTATTTCAATGGCCTCTGGCCCACTTCTGGCGGTGACGACGTCTTTATAACCGAACGCGTCTAGAACTCTATCTAGCAACTCCAGGATGCTAGGATCGTCGTCTACAGCAAGTATACGCATAACTTTTCACCAACCTTTTACGCCTCGCCAACCGTTGGGCATTGCAGACTTCAGGCAACGGTTGGCTGGCGCATGATACACTCAGGGTGTTCTCATCCTCTCTTACGAAGGCGGCAAAACGGTGACATAAGGTGGGCTTCCTTATGTCTGTGCATTATTTTTACCTTGTACAATTCTTCCCGTGCGAGAGCGCATACTGAAAAGCAAATCCCTCCAATTATTGATGCCATTATAACTTTGCTTCTATCAACCGTCACGACTGCCTCGAAATACTATCGGATAGCGAAACCGCGCCTGATCCATCAAAAACTTGAAAGGAATACATAAAAGAATATATATTTTTCAGTGTGTTGCCAGACATGGGGAAATAATTGGAACCTGCGGGAAAAAATAGAAGCCAAGAACTTTCTAAAGTTTTTGGTCAGGCGGCGAAGGTAACCAAAGGAAGGGAGGAGATTTAGACACACCTATCCATCTATTCGGGCAACTACCGCATAGGGTTGTGGACTTGCTGAGTTGAATCTTGCCATAAGTGTGTCGGAAATATGAGTAAAATATGGACCAACCACTCAGGTATAAGCAGACATACCCGGTCCCGGAGGGGCTTCCGGAACTGACACCTGCTAACGGCACTTCAGGCGCACCAAATACTTTGGCGCGCCTACAAATTTTTGCTGTCAATAGCAAGCCGCCAAAGCCACGTGGCAACATTGGCCATATTCGCGCGACTACACTTAATTTTCGCAATATTTACGAGCATGGCACCCTTCTGGCAAAATACCTTGAAACCAGAAAATCAATTTTCATTGACCAGTTAAAGTGGCAAGTTGGTGAAGCTGACGGGATGGAATTTGACCAATACGACACACCAGCCTGTCGATGGGTTGTGTTGCATGAATTCGGTGAGGTCTTAGGAGGTGTGCGACTTCTGCCCACGACTGCAGAGTGCGGGATATATAGTTATATGCTGCGCGACGCGCAAAGAGGTATCCTTAAAGGAATACCATCTGACGTTCTATTTATTGACGCCCCGGTAAAGCGCTCTGTTTGGGAAGCATCCCGTTTCTTCGTGGCAAAGGATGTTGCATCGTCACGCAGGCTTCCGGTTCAACAGGAGTTGTTTCACCAGATGACTACTGTCGCGATGGAAGGTGGTGCAACCAGCATCCTGGGCATCGTCCCCTCAGTCTGGGCACGGTGGTCACGGCGACTGGGCATCAATGCCTCGCCTGTCGGCGCAAAGTTTTCCATCGATGGCACCATCAGTCAGTCGGTTTTATTCAACATCCACAAGTAAATGGAACACCTCACCCACTAGATTGTCTTATTTACTCTTGGACGCCCGACGCATATTTCATTGCAACTAAGGTTGATTTTAAGACTATTGGGAAAACTCGGCTGTATTGCATTTTCGTGGGGTTTCCAGAGTCGATGCTTGGACTTCTAACCGTTGTTCAATTCCGTAGTTTTGCAATCGTATACTGCCCTTTGGCGCCAACAGATTGCCGAAATAATAACGTTACGAGAAAGCGACGCTAGTTCACAACAATAACTGGCAATTCGTTGTTGAGGCCGTTGGCGCCAAATAAAGGTCAAGAAAAAGCCCCTTTCTACGAAGACTTTCTCCATTTTTGCCGCTGTTTCGACCCACTCTCCTCATAAGTTTACCCCGTTATGAGGATATCGACGGTTCACCAGTTATGAGACATTCCACATTTGGCAGCGATCGGTTCCAAAGAAATCTAGAGCATCGAGCACAAAGAAAGACCGCACTTACTGTACTGGCGGTTGATGATGATCCTGACATCTTGAAATTGCTCCAGTCAGCACTTCCTGAACTCGAAAACTGCAATGTGGCTGCTGCCAGTTCAGCTGATGAAGCGCTTGGGATGATAGAAGCAGCAGAATCCCCGTTCGACTGTCTGCTTGTTGACATTCAGATGCCTGGAACCTCGGGGATAGAGTTGCTTTCACAAATCCGAAACCTGCCGGAAAATCTGGAAACACCTGTCATAATGCTGACTGCACTGGATGACAGGCAGAACATCGAGAAGGCATTTTTAGAAGGCGCGTTTGATTATGTAACTAAACCCTTCGACTTCTTTGAATTGCGCAGCCGTATGAACGCCGCTCACCTTCTGATGATGGAGAGAAAGAAAACCCAATCCTCATCGGCGTCGATAGAAAATCTTCGCAGTGAATTGGATTTCAACCAGAAATTCAATTTCAAGGATCCTTTGTCTATCGACGAGCAAGAACACTGCTTGGGGTATGTCGAATTCGACAACTATGTCGAGCAGCTTTCACGGAGGCGTCGATTTGACACCTGGGTCACCGCAATCAAATTTCGTGACGCCGAGTATCACTTTGATCTGAAGAATTTTGGTGATTTTCGGCGATCTGTTTCCGACATTGGATTCTGCATTGAAAGAACAACACAGGCTGCTGGAGGAATCTATTCCTATCGCGGGAGTGGCGCATTTCTCATTGTTACACATGGGCGGGAATGCACCCAGAATATTCCGACCGAAGCTTTCCTAAACCAAGAACTAGGGACTGTTCTCAGCAACCGCTGCGCATCTGTCCATCTTAAAGTGGTGAAAGGTACACCGGTATCGCTTCGTTCTTTTACGAAGGTTGGAGCATTCGCCTCTTTGGACATGGCTATCAAAAACGTAAATCATCGTGAGGCCAATCTCAGAAAGGGCCTGGTTACAACCTCTTCCACATTTTCTGAGCCCACACCGCATCGCAAAGAAATGGTCAACGATAGACTGTTTGATGTAGTCTTGCGTGAGCTGTACGGCGATAACACTTACCTCACTCGCCGGCAGTAAGCGAATTCTATCGCCAGGCCTGACGTCGATCAAAGGTCAGGCACTGGAGTTTAGATATCAACTTTATTCGCGAACCCGTTCGGCGTTGAGGATGAGTGGGCCACTGGTACGCATGGTGAATGTCAAAACTGGTTCCGGCAATTCAGACTCTGTAATCGAAAAATTTATTCGACGGAGCACCGAAGCCATAAGTACCATGATTTCAGTTTCAGCGTACTGAGCACCAATGCAGATTCTGGGACCATCTCCAAATGGAATGTACTGACCTCGAGGTAGTGTAGATCCCAAGAACCGTTCGGGTCGATAGTGGTCAGGAGCATCCCATAGTTTTTCGTTTCTGTGCAAAGAGTAAACTGGGAAGAACAGCGCGTCACCATTTGCAATCTTTACCCCTTTGATTTCAAGGTCGGCAGATGCGTCTCTAGCAAAGAACGCGGCAGAAGGGTAAAGCCGCAGCGTCTCTTTTACATGGGCGCGCAGGAGTGGCATTGCTTCCAGGTCAGAAAACTCCATTGGACCTTTTGGGCGAACCGACCGAATTTCTTGTCTAACCTTAGCTTGCATATCTTGGTGCAACGCCAGCAGATAATACCCCCAGGCCAGAGCGTTGGCGGAAGTTTCATGGCCAGCGACGACAAAGGTTAAAAGGTTGTCAACGGTTGTCGCTTCATCCTCGAAATCTGTTTTCAACGCCTCAATCATAAAATCAAGGAAGTCCTGTGGCTCGCTGCGGCTTTCGGCGCGACGCTGATCAATGACCTGTCCGGCGAGGTTCCGCATATTGGTGACCGGGGCCAGGCTGCGTAGCCAATTCTTGCGCGGCACCCACTTTGGCAAACCCATTAAATCGAAAAGAGACAAATCAGAAATGTACTCAAAATACTTGATCAGCCCCATGCGTATCTGCTCTGAACTGACTTTCTTGTTACCCGAAAAAATTACCCTAGAAATATTCGTCAACGTTGATGCAGGCGCAATTTGTGCAATATCTACAGGGCCTTCGTGTTCCGCCAATGAATCCGCAATCTCGACACCAGTCTCTGCAAAATGCCGGGCCAAAACCGGGAGGTTCCTGGCGGCGAATAGTGGAGAATACCTACGCCGCTGCTGACGCCATTTTTCCCCTTCAGAGAGTATCAACCCGTTGCCTACAGCCGATCCAATAATGTCTTTAGTGAACTTGGCTTTGGGAAAAGAACGGCCCTGCCCGACAAGTAACTCGGTTATTATTTCAGGATCACAGATATAGTGTATGTTCAAAGGCCCACGAACATAAGTTTCACGTAGAGTTTCGGCCGGGATGACTTCAAACATGTTTCGACCAGCGGACCTTGCAAACTGAAGCAGTGTCACCGGCTTTTTTGCAAGCCTAGCCGAAACAGGAGCGGCAGCGCCCTGCCCCAACTTCGTAAATTCAACAGCAGTCAAACCCCAACCCTTTAAGATTTTCTCCTTCTTTCTGGCACATTAAGATAAAAAAAAACGCACTTAGCAACGAGATCGTCAATTTTGGGCGCCCCACACTGCATTTGCGCAACAAAAGTTTTTCAACCTCTCACACCAGAATCTTGCGTGAAACGCCAACAATCACGGTGGCCTTCAAAGGATTAGCGCCAAACTGTGAACCCAATTCAGACCAACTAAGTCCTCATTGTGCCGCTAATGGTACTGTCCAAGCGCAAAAAACGAAGACATTTAGATGACAGCCATCGACGCCAATCTACCGGACCGGGACTCCGGTGAAACGGAAAACCGGCTTCTGCAAAACATCATAGATTATACTGCCATGAGCTTTGCGCTTCTGTGGCAGCGGCAGGCTATTTATCTGGCCACGACCATTTTGACTGCGTTCTTCTTCGATCCCGTTAACGCCATGCTGTTCTATGGGACAATTCTCATTTGCGAAGCGCAAGATTTATTGCTGGCCAAACGCGTACCGCGCTTAAAGCCAGATCAGCACAAAGCAATTGGTATGATGGTTGTTTGGATTCTGTTGAACACGATCCTCAGTTCATCTGCAATCTGCCTGTATGCTGTTTCAGTTGCATTCGCACAGCCCGCCGGTGGTCACTTTACTCCAATGTTCTTCTTGTTCGCTGCGGCGTTGTTTGCAGCAATGAACAACCATCAGTTTCTGTGGGCAATGATTGTCCGTCTGACCATGTACGGCGTATCGTTCATGTTGATTGTCGTCAAGGATATCTGGACCGAACGCCCCGAGCTTTCATCTGAACTCTGGCTGCACTTCTTCACCGTTATCTTTGTAATGTACTTTCTGATTGACTGTTCGATGGTGTTCCTGAAGCTCTACCGCAGGAATTTGGAACAACTCGAAAAGCTCAAAGCAGAGCACGAAAGAACAAAAGCGGCCTACATTGCGAAAACTCAGTTCATATCGACAGTTAGCCATGAACTGCGCACGCCTCTCACTTCGATCAAGGGATCACTTGACCTAATCAACACAGGCGCATTGGGTGAAGCTCCAGATTCAATGCAAAGCCTCATTCATTTAGCAGGTAAAAACTGCGAACGGCTCGCATCCCTAATCAATGATGTGCTGGACATTCAAAAAATGGAAGCGGGCGAGATGAACTACCGTGAAGGAACTGTTGATGTACATGCGCTAATTCAGGAAGCGATTGCCTGTAACATGGGATACACCAGTGCTCACAACGTTGAAATTGTAGAAGACTTAAGGGGAAACAATGATCTGTACGTTAAAGGTGATGCTTCCCGCCTTCTTCAGGTGTTGGCCAACATTATCTCCAACGCAGCTAAATTCTCCTTTGATGGAGGCGAGATAACCGTCGGATGCGAGAAAGTCGGCGGGAATATTCGCCTCTTTGTCAAAGACCATGGCATCGGGATACCTGAGGGGTTCCATGACAAAGTTTTCGATCGCTTTTCCCAGATAGACTCCTCCGATGAACGTCACGCAGGCGGTACCGGACTCGGGATGCACATTTCAAAGGAAATTGTTGAGCATTTTGGCGGAACAATAGACTACAGAAGCAAACTTGGTGAAGGCACAGAGTTCTTTGTTATGTTTCCCGCGATAAGCGGGCACGAGGTAGGTTCCGCCGGAGCCGAGCACACCTCAATAACCTGCGCAGTGCAATCCAAGCAACTTTAGCCGAAGCCCACTAGGGTCAGGACTCATAACCAATAAATGACGGTTGCGGCGAGGGCGATGGCGGAGAGGAAGACCTTCGGGCATCTGTCGTATCTGGTCGCCACACGCCTCCAATCCTTGAGCCTGCCGAACATGATCTCGATGCGGTTGCGGCGTTTGTAGCGGCGCTTGTCGTACTTCACCGGCTTCTTCCGCTGTTTCCTGCCAGGGATGCAGGCCCGTATCCCTTTGTCTTTCAAGGCTTCTCTGAACCAGTCGGCGTCATAGCCACGGTCTCCGAGCAGCCAGTCGACATTCGGCAGACTGCTCAGCAATGCCCGTGCGCCGATGTAGTCGCTGACCTGACCGGCGGTGACGAACAGGTTGAGCGGCCGGCCCTGGCTATCGCAGATGGCATGCAGCTTGGTATTCATGCCGCCTTTCGTCCGACCAATCAGGCGTCCACGCCCCCCTTTTTGACGCCCATGCTGGTCGCTGCCCGGTGGGCTTTGAGATAAGTCGCGTCCACTGCCCGGCAGTCGAAACACAGTTTCGATGAGAGGGGATCATCACGGTCTTCTTCTCGCCGTGCCCGGCAGCGAGACCGGCCATCATCCGGGCAAAAACGCCCTTGTCGCTCCATCGCTTCCAGCGATTGTAGAGCGTCTTGTGAGGACCATAGACAGCGGGAGCATCGCGCCATCGCAAACCATTGCGGTTGATAAAGATTATCCCGCTCAACACACGCCGGTCATCGACACGCGGCTTACCGTGAGACTTGGGAAAGAAGGGCTCAAGACGCGCCATCTGCGCGTCGGTCAACCAGAAAAGATCAGACATGTTCACCGCTCGTTTTTCAGCCGTGAATCATGCCGACCGCTGAAAATCAATGGGTCCTGACCCTAGAAGGTGGGCGTCTATGAATTTCTGAGTTGCGGACCTGTTATCAACCTCAGGGTGCCGCCTAAGGGTATCCTCAACAATGGCGTCAAAATTTCTCAGGTGAAACTGGTACTCGCGCTGAAAAGCCGCCCCATCACGAGCCTTAATGTGCTTCTGGTAAGCGTCCACACCAAGAATTTCGCGCACCCTCTTGGGCCACCTTCTGCGGAAACGCCACTGAGTGTCACTGATTTGGCCTACGTATTTGATAGTCAATTCAAAGGCCATTGTGTGCTGTCCGTGTGTGCTGTTTGCGTTATGCGACACACTCGGGAAATGCTGAATGCCCTTGTTTATAAGGTCAAAAACTAACTGATCAAGCTAGTTCTGGTGCGGTCGAGAAGACTCGAACTTCCACGGGAGTTACCCCACAGCGACCTCAACGCTGCGCGTCTACCAATTCCGCCACGACCGCACTGCCAGTGACTTGGTAGGGGGCGTATAGACGCTGATGAAGACGTTGTGAAGAGGCAAAAGACACCTGTTTGAAATCCCCCGCCCTCTGCTTATCTAATCAACCAAACCGACTACAGGATTCCCGCGCAGGAGCTCTCGATGACAACATCCGATCCCCGTCCCATTGTTCAGATCGACATCATTTCGGATGTGGTATGCCCATGGTGTATTGTGGGATTTCGTCAGCTTGATCTTGCTTTGCAACAAACAGGTGTGCTTGCCCGTCTTCGGTGGCATCCGTTTGAGCTGAACCCCGCCATGCCGCCGGAAGGTCAGAACCTGGGAGAGCATATTGTCGAAAAATACGGCTCGACACGTGAACAAAGCCAGCAGGTACGCGAACGGCTGACAGCGCTGGGGGCTGAGCTTGGGTTTACCTTCAACTTCAACGATGACAGCCGGATCGTGAATACCTTTGCCGCACACCAATTGCTGGATTGGGCAGAACATGAGGGGCGTCAGCATCCGCTGAAACTGGCTCTGTTTGATGCCTATTTCACACGACAGCAGGATGTCTCGGACATTGATGTATTGATGCAGGTCGTCCGAGAGGCAGGTTTGCCCCCTGACGCGGCACGGGACGCACTGGCTGGCGGCACCCACGCGGCTGCCGTGCGGGAAAAACAGCAATTCTGGACAAGCCGGGGTATTTCAGGTGTTCCGGCTATGGTGTTTGGGGGCAAGTACCTGCTGACCGGTGCTCAGGGTCAGGACACGTATGCTCAGGTGTTGCAGCGATGCCTGTCCGAAGCCGCCTGACCCCTTTTCCCTGACCTCTGCGCAGGATAAGAGGCCGGTATGGAATGGAAGATCACCGAAGGGCTGACCGAATACGAAGACGCCGTTGCCTTCATGGAGGCGCGCGTGGCCGCGATCGCCTCGGGCGACGCGCAGGAGTGTATCTGGCTGCTGGAACATCCCCCGCTTTACACGGCGGGGACATCCGCGCGTATTGAGGATCTGACCGATCCGGAACGGTTTCCTGTTTACCAAAGCAAACGCGGCGGCGAATACACCTATCACGGACCAGGCCAGCGTGTGGCCTATGTCATGCTGGATCTCAACAAGCGTGGCCGGGATGTGCGCAGGTTTGTGAAACAGCTGGAAAACTGGGTGATTTCAGCACTGGCCGAATTCAACGTCCGCGGAGAGATCCGCGACGGTCGTGTCGGCGTCTGGGTGCGGCGGGATGACAAGCCGCTTACCGTTACGGGCCAGCCTGCCGAAGACAAGATCGCGGCCATTGGGCTACGCCTGCGGAAATGGGTCAGCTTTCATGGAATTTCGATCAATGTCGAACCTGATCTTGATCATTTTACGGGCATCGTACCGTGCGGGATCACCGAATATGGGGTGACATCCCTTGTCGATCTGGGGCTGCCGGTGACACTGGCGGATGTGGATTCTGCCCTCAAGAGAACCTTTGACGACGCTTTTTCTGCGGGTGATTCCTGACCGATCGGCCGGTGGCAAGGCGCCTATTGCCCAACATGCAGTAACAATCACCGACTCCGCTGGCATCTGTTTCCCGGTCAGTGGGTTCATTAACTATTATTACCCACATTTCCGGTGATATTTATGCAAAGTTTAATTCTGGCCGATACAAAGAAGACGTTAACGAGTAGTATGAGTTCACCGTTCTAAAGTGAGTGGTATGTTAACCGGTGATCACGGGCTTGCCCGGAGAATCCGAATATGTGTTTGGTTACGAGTCTGCCGTTCCGACCCCAAATCGGAACGGCAATTCTCATGAAACCCATAATTCACTGATGTCCAAAGCGGGAAGATGCGGGACAGGATTGGTCAGTCCGCTCCAACTCCAGCGTTGCGTGTGCAATTCCAAATCGGTCTTTCAGGCTCTGCCTGATCCTTGATCTGATGGCCCCGGCGTCGGACCAGGACGACTGGTCAATGATGACATGTGCGGTCAACGCTGGTTCGCGCTCCTGCATGCTCCAGATATGCACGTGGTGTACGCCGGTTACGCCCTCGGCCTCTTCGATGGCGGTGGCAACCTGTTCCGGCTCCAGATCGGGGGGCGCCCCCAGCATGAGAACCCGGATCGTTTCACCGATCTCGCCTTTGACATGCCAAAGGATGTAGACCGAGATCATGATTGTGACTGCGGGATCGACCCATGTCCAATCAAACACAATGACCGCTGTTCCGACGATAATCACGGCAACAGACCCCAGCGCGTCTGCCACGTTGTGCAGGAAGGCCGCCCGGATATTCATACTCTCCTTGGCCATTGAGTAGGTCAGTGCCGCAGTGATGAGGTCGACGACCAAAGCAATCCCGGCAATCCAGACGACAATCCAGCCATTGACCGGTTCCGGCTGGATGAACCGCGTGACACCTTCATACATCAGGTAGACGGACAGCACGATCAACGTTGTGTAGTTGATCAGCGCTGCCACGACCTCGGCCCGGCCATACCCGAAACTCATGCGCGGGTCGGCGGGTCGCCGTGCGATCTTGCGGGCGAAAAAGGCGATGACCAGCGCTGCGGCATCCGACAGGTTGTGCAGCGCATCGGCGATCAGCGCGAGCGAGCCAGACAGAATGCCGCCGACAATCTGCGCCAGTGTAAGGAACAAATTGACGGCGATTGCCCAGGCGACACGGGCATCTCCGGCCTTTGGGTCGATGTGATGATGGTGGCTGTGACCAGAGTGCGAGTGCTGATGCGCCATGCAAAGAGCGCCTGTTGTTTCGGTTCTTAAAGCAATGTAATTCCTCTAGTAACTAGAGGTTCAAGTGGCAGGCCAATAAAATGTACTCAATCGGTGATTTGTCCCGCCATACTGGGGTCAAGGTTCCCACCATCCGATTTTACGAAGAAAAAGGGCTGTTGCCCAAACCTGCGCGCACAGCCGGGAACCAGCGGCGGTATGATGCGGCTGCGCTGCGGCGCTTGCAGTTCATCCGCCACACGCGCGATCTTGGGCTGCCCCTTGCCGAAGTCGAAGCTCTACTGACCCTGGAAGGCGCGCAAAGGGATGACCTGAACCGCGCGCATGACATCGCCGAGCGTCAACTGGCTGACATCCGCGACCGGATCGCACGTCTGGCCCGGCTGGAAAAAGAACTGGCCCGCATCACCAAAGCATGTGACGGGCATCATGATCATGTCTGTGCCGTTCTGCATGCATTCGGGGATCATGACACCTGCGATGGGGCGCATTAGAGTCAGGTCAGAGATGCGCGAATTTTCTCGGCATGTTGGGCGATGAGGCCGAAATCACCCATATTTCCCGGCGGGCGCATCGAAACGCCCTCGTGCCGAGGCAGGACATGGAAATGCAGGTGGAAAACCTCCTGTCCGCCTGCGGCTTCGTTGAACTGCTGAATGGTGACGCCGTCCGCGTCAAAGGCCGCCTTTACCGCCCTCGCCATTTTCTGCACGGTCGCCATTGCAGCAGCCAGTTGCTTGGGTGAGGCATCCAGAACGTTTCGGCACGGTGTTTTGGGTATGACCAGAAGATGACCGTCCGAGCGTGGCATAATATCCATGAAGGCAAGCGTGTCATCGTCTTCGTAAACACGGGTCGCTGGGATTTCACCACGCAGGATCTTGGCGAAGATGTTGTCATTGTCGTAGCCCGTCATGGCATTTCTCCCGATTTGGTGCTGCTACCCGTTCTGCGACCCAACCCGCCGGGGGTCAAGCACGGAAACGGGAACTGGGCGTACCTCTTGAAAACCGTACTGCAATGGCCAAATAGCAGGCACCACCGGGTCAAAAATGTCGTGGAAGCCTCCTGCCCGCGACAATTAATCTTGATCCAGATCAAACTCGACCATTGAAGGTCGTCCCCTCGCAATCTAAAACCAGCAGGAATCCCGCGCGTTGGAGAGGTCCGACTGCGCGGTAGTGTTGTAACAGGAGGCACCTAAATGGCAGACGCAGCCATTCATGGTCACGAGCATGAAGACAATCGCGGTTTCTTTACCCGCTGGTTCATGTCGACCAACCACAAGGACATCGGGATTCTCTACCTGATCGTTTCGGCCCTGGCCGGTCTGATCTCGGTTCTGATGACCGTCTACATGCGGCTTGAACTGATGCACCCCGGTGTTCAGTACATGTGCCTGGAAGGCTTCATGGCCGACCCGTGCACACCCAACGGACACCTATGGAACGTGATGATCACCTATCACGGTGTTCTGATGATGTTCTTCGTGGTCATCCCCGCCCTGTTTGGCGGATTTGGCAACTATTTCATGCCGTTGCAGATCGGTGCACCGGACATGGCCTTCCCGCGGATGAACAACCTGTCCTTCTGGCTGTACGTCGCGGGTACCTCGCTCGGTGTGGCTTCGCTTCTGGCTCCGGGCGGCAACGATCAGGCCGGTTCGGGCGTGGGCTGGGTTCTGTATCCGCCGCTGTCGACGACCGAGGGCGGCATGTCCATGGACCTTGCGATCTTCGCCGTGCACGTATCGGGCGCCTCCTCGATCCTCGGCGCGATCAACATGATCACCACCTTCCTGAACATGCGCGCCCCGGGCATGACCCTGTTCAAGGTGCCGCTGTTCAGCTGGTCGATTTTCGTCACTGCATGGCTGATTCTGCTGTCGCTGCCGGTTCTGGCAGGCGCGATCACCATGTTGTTGATGGACCGCAACTTTGGCTTCACCTTCTTTGATCCGGCCGGTGGCGGTGACCCGATCCTGTATCAGCACATCCTGTGGTTCTTTGGACACCCGGAAGTGTACATCGTGATCCTGCCTGGTTTTGGCATCATCAGTCATGTCATTGCGACCTTCTCGCGCAAACCGATCTTCGGCTACCTGCCGATGGTTTGGGCGATCATCGCGATTGGTGTTCTGGGTTTCGTCGTTTGGGCGCACCACATGTACACCGTTGGCATGTCGCTGCGTCAGCAGGCCTACTTCATGCTTGCCACGATGGTCATCGCGGTTCCGACAGGCGTTAAGGTCTTCTCGTGGATTGCGACGATGTGGGGCGGTTCCATCGAGTTCAAGACACCGATGCTGTTCGCCTTCGGCTTTCTGTTCCTGTTCACCGTCGGCGGTGTGACCGGCGTTGTACTGTCACAGGCGGGTGTGGACCGTGCCTATCACGACACCTACTACGTTGTGGCGCACTTCCACTATGTGATGTCGCTGGGTGCCGTGTTCGCGATCTTTGCCGGTGTCTACTTCTACTTCAGCAAGATGACGGGCCGTCAGTACTCCGAGTTCTGGGGTAAGGTTCACTTCTGGATGTTCTTCATTGGCGCCAACCTGACCTTCTTCCCGCAGCACTTCCTGGGCCGTCAAGGCATGCCGCGCCGCTACATCGACTACCCCGAGGCATTTGCCCAGTGGAACTTCGTATCGTCGATTGGCGCGTTCATCTCGTTCGCCTCGTTCCTGCTGTTCTTCGGCATTGTCATCTACGCCCTGCTACGTGGCGCGAAAGAGACACGTCCGAACCCGTGGAACGAATACGCGGATACGCTGGAATGGACCCTGCCGACGCCGCCGCCCGAGCACACGTTCGAGCAGCTGCCCAAGCAGGAAGTCTGGGACAAGGGCCACGCCCACTAATCCCTGAAAGCACGACTTAGAAGCCCCGCCAATTTCGGCGGGGCTTTTCTTTTGAAACCTTCGGACATTTCGGGAATATCGCCAGAAGGCCAAAAATCGGCTATTCTGTTTGCGGTTGGTCATCCGGCAATCCGGAGGTACGCAATGCCCGAGATTGATTTCTGGTTCTCAATAGGTAGCACATACAGTTTTCTGACGGTGATGCGTCTGGATGAATGGTGTGCAGAACATGATGCGACAGTGCATTGGAAACCGTTCAACGTGCGAACCATCATGTCCGAACAACAAAACATTCCTTTTGCCGGCAAACCCACAAAGTCAGCTTACATGTGGCGGGATATCGGACGGCGCGCGGCAAAGTACCGGCTTCATGCCAAGCTGCCCGCCCCTTATCCGATTTCCGATCTTGCCCTTGCCAATCAGGTCGCCCTTCTGGGTATGCGCGAGGGCTGGGGCAAGGACTTTACCCAGAACCTCTATCGCATCTGGTTTGAAGATGGCGTCGAAGCAGGCAGCGAAACTGCCCTGTCCGAGGCCCTGTTCAGATGTCAGCAGGATCCGCGCCTTGCACTGTCCCGTGCGCGCAGCCCGGAAATCTCGGAGGCGCTGGAATCCGAGACCAAGAACGCCACCCAGCTAGGCGTATTTGGCGCGCCGAGCCTTGTCGTGCGCGGTGAGGTGTTCTGGGGCGATGACCGGCTGGATGATGCATTGTCGTGGGCGCGTGTCGGTCACGTGATCTGATCTTTTGGCCATCGACTCCGGGTGTCGATGCGCTATTTTTTCACCATGCCTTATCAATGGACGCAGACATCAGACACAGAGCAGGAATTGCGCCTTTGGCCGCATAATTCGCTGCCGCCCCGATGGGCGATGCGGTTCATCCTGTTGGTGTTTGCCTTCGGGCTTATCCCGATGCTGGCGGTGTTGGGGTCGGTGCTGCTGTGGGGGCTGCTTCCTTTCATGCTACTCAGCGTTCTGGGCCTGTGGCTGGCCATTCAGACAAACTACCGCGCCCGCAGCGTCTTTGAGGTTCTGACGCTGAGCGGCAGCCAGGCCCGGCTGGTGCACCACCACCCCCGAACCGGTCGTCAGGAATGGAAGTGCAACCGATATTGGGCCCGGCCTGAAATGCACCAACGCGGCGGGCCTGTTCCACATTACGTCACCCTGACCGGCGACGGCCGCCAGGTGGAAATCGGCTCATTTCTGTCCGAGGAAGAGCGCATCGCGCTTTATGACGAGCTGATACAAAAACTGCGCGAACCTGTCGCGCAGCAATTGGCGCAGTAAACGTCGAAGTGACAGGTCAGCTGTTGCTGGCCGCGCAAAGCTGATCCTTGACCATCGGTCCGACCTTGCCGAAATCCATCTGGCCGGTATAGCGGGTTTTGAGTTCGCCCATCACCTTGCCCATATCACGGATCGAACCGGCGCCTGTCGCGGTGATTGCGGTCAGAATGGCCTGGTTCACCTCGTCATCATCCAGCTGCTTTGGAAGAAATTCCTCGATCACATCAACTTCGCGCAGCTCGCGTTCTGCCAGATCCAAGCGCCCGCCCTCTTCATAGGCGCGTGCGCTTTCCTTGCGCTGCTTGGTCATTTTACCAAGGATTTCAAGTACCTCGGCATCACCGCAACCTTTTGCTTCTTCGTTGTCCGATCCCCGAGTTGCGATGTCGCGGTCCTTGATCGCCGCGTTGATCAGCCGCAGCGTCGATAGACGCTCGGCCTCCTTGTCTTTCATTGCTTGCTTCAGGGCTGCATTCACCCTTGATCGCATATCCATCTGCTCAATCCATCCCCAAGATGAAGGAACCCCGACCATATCGAAACAAAAAGCGCGACACAACCGGGGGCGAATATATCTAAGCCATTGATATTAAATGATTGCCCAAAAATTGAACAGGCTTGACCCAGCGGCCCAACCCCCTTAGGAATGCGCCGATTTACCCTGCAGGAGAGTCGCGCCATGGCCCAGAACGCCCCGTCCAAGCCCACCGCATGTCTGGCATTGGCCGACGGAACACTGTTCTACGGCACAGGCTTTGGCGCCACCGGCCAGACCGAAGCCGAGCTGTGTTTTAACACCGCCATGACCGGTTATCAGGAAATCATGACCGACCCCTCATACGCGGGACAGATCGTGACCTTCACATTCCCTCATATTGGGAATGTAGGTGTGAACCCCGAGGATGACGAGACCGGCGATCCGGTTGCGGCGGGAATGGTGGTCAAATGGGACCCGACCGAGCCTTCGAACTGGCGTGCCGCGGACGAACTGAAAACCTGGCTGACGCAACGCGGGCGAATTGCGATTGGCGGCATTGACACCCGGCGACTGACCCGTGCCATTCGGCAGCAAGGTGCGCCTCATGTGGCGCTGGCCCACGATCCGGACGGTAATTTCGATATCGAGGCTCTGGTCGCCGCAGCCCGTGGATTTGCCGGTCTGGAGGGCATGGACCTGGCCAAGGACGTGACCTGCGCGCAAAGCTATCGCTGGGACGAAATGCGTTGGGCCTGGCCTGACGGCTACACCCGGCAGACGGCCCCTTTGCACAAAGTCGTGGCGCTGGACTATGGCGCCAAGCGAAACATCCTGCGCTGTCTGGCTTCGGCCGGATGTGACGTGACCGTTCTGCCCGCGACGGCAACCGCTGCCGAGGTTCTTGCACACGATCCGGACGGCGTATTCTTGTCCAACGGTCCGGGCGATCCCGCCGCCACCGGCGAATATGCTGTTCCCATGATCAAAGAGGTACTCGAGACCACGGACCTGCCCATCTTTGGCATTTGTCTGGGCCATCAGATGCTGGCGCTGGCGCTTGGCGGCCAAACCGTCAAGATGAACCACGGTCATCATGGCGCAAACCACCCGGTCAAGGACATGGAAACCGGCAAGGTCGAAATCACCTCGATGAACCACGGTTTCGCCGTTGACGCTCAATCCCTGCCAGATGGCGTCATTGAAACCCACCGGTCGCTGTTTGACGGATCGAACTGCGGTATTCGCATGACGGACCGCCCGGTCTATTCAGTGCAGCATCACCCCGAAGCATCGCCGGGGCCGCAGGACAGTTTCTACCTGTTCGAACGCTTTGCGGATGCAATGACCGCGCGAAAAGAAAAGGCTTAGCCGCCTGCCTTTGCCGGATTAACCGGCCATTAACTATGTTGAAGCAACCCTGACGTGCGTAATCGCGTCAGGGTTTATTAATGGTCGAACTGAACTTACAGCAACTTGCCCCGGCAGAACCGGTACCGGCACTGGGGCTGCGCAAACCTCTCGGCCTCTATTTGATGGAACGCGGCCTGATCACCCGCGCGCAACTGGATCACGCATTGCTGCTCCAATCACGACAGCAGGCCCCCTTGGGCGAGATATTGGTGAGCGAGGGCTGCGTCAGCCGGCAGGATGTCTTGCTGGCCTTGTCCAAACAAACAGGCCTGCAAATCGCGGATCTGGAAGAAACGCCGCCATCCCCTGATCTGGTCGATCTGAAACCTGCGTCCTTCTGGCTTAAGAACCATGTCATACCGTGGGTCAGACTGGGTCCGATCCTTCTGGTTGCCACTGCCCGGCCAGACCATTTCGATGCCATTGCAGCAGAATTTGAGGCAAGCCGATATACAGTGATTCCCGTTCTGGCGGCACCAGATCAGATTGGCACGGCGATATCCCGACTATTCTCACGAGATCTGGCCCGGGCGGCCGAAACCCGTGTGGACCCGCTGCACAGTTGCCGCACCTGGACAGCCCGGGCACGCACCGGACCAGTCGCAGGCGCAATCGCCCTGTTGGCGACAATGATCGCAATCCCGACGATCGGTTGGTCCGTTCTGGTGTTTGCGGCGGTCTGCACGTTGTTCCTGTTCTGGGTCCTGAGATTGTCCGGGTTGCTGGCCTTCTTGACGTCAAAGACAGCTCGGACATCGGAACAGGAAGGACCCAGGGTCTCACGAACTCGCCAGCCCTATGTGTCGATCATGGTGCCTTTATACAAAGAAACCGAGATTGCCGACGCGCTGATCCAACGACTGCGGCGGCTGACATACCCCAAGGCACTGTTGGACGTTATTCTGGTGCTCGAAGAAGACGACGCCGTTACCCGCGAAACACTGTCACACGTTGATCTGCCCAGTTGGATGCGCACAGTGGAAGTCCCGAAACTGAACGGTTTAACCACCAAACCCCGCGCGATGAACTACGCCCTAGATTTCTGCCGCGGCGATTTGATCGGGGTTTGGGATGCCGAGGATGCGCCGCAACCGGATCAGATCGAACGAGTAGTCGATCACTTTGAACATGCGCCGCCCGATGTCGTGTGTCTGCAGGGCGTGCTGGATTACTACAACCCGCGCACCAGTTGGAGATCACGGTGCTTTACAATCGAATACAACAGCTGGTTCAGGGTAATCCTGCCCGGTATTGCCCGATTGGGCCTTGTGGTCCCGCTGGGCGGCACCACCTTCTTTTTTCGCCGGGACAAATTGGAGGAGTTGGGCGCCTGGGACGCGCACAATGTCACCGAAGACGCCGATCTGGGTGTCCGGTTGTACCGCGCCGGGTATCGGACCGAGATGGTGGACACAACAACCTTTGAAGAGGCGAACTTTCGGACCTGGCCCTGGGTCAAACAACGCTCTCGCTGGCTCAAGGGTTTCATGGTGACCTATCTGGTCCACATGCGCACACCGGTTGGTTTGTTGCGGGATCTGGGATTGCTTCGCTTTTTGGGCGTTCAGGCGTTTTTTCTGGGAACTTTGGGGCAATTCCTTCTTGCCCCTGTCCTTTGGGTGTTCTGGCTGTTGGCGATGGGTATATCCGTACCGCTGCCGCAGGGGCTGACGCAAGAAGGTGTCACAGCCCTTTTCAGCCTGTTTCTTGCAGCCGAACTGACCAACGTCATGGTCGGACTTGTCGCCGTCGCAGCAAGGGAAAGGCGTTTCCTGCTGCCTTGGGTGCCGACGATGATCCTGTATTACTCGTTGGGCGTTCTGGCAGCCTACAAAGCGCTATGGGAGCTGATCTGGAACCCATTTTTTTGGGACAAGACCCAACACGGACAAGCGGCCGAGGAACAGCTGCCCTCCTGAGTTCAGGACTCGCGCCGGACCGCATCCTGTTTGAGGCGGGTCATGAACGCGATCGAGATGTGTTCCCGCAACGCCTGACTTGCAGCATCTTCATCACGTGCCGCGATCGCTTCGACAATTCCTTTGTGTTCATTCTGGGCGATTTCACCCCGGCCCTGCACGGCAAGCGATGTCGTGGCCATCAGGGCCATCGTGCGATGCACCAGATCCAGTTGCTGAACCAGATATCGGTTGTGCGACGCCAAATGAATCTGTTCGTGAAACCGCCGGTTGGCACGCGACAGGGCCGTCGGATCATCGACCAGTTCGTCATCTGCCAGAACCATGTCCTGAAGAACTTTGATTTCCTCTTCCGTTGCGTGTTTGGCGGCTAGACGGGCTGCCAACGCCTCGAGTTCGCGGCGCACGACGTACAATTCAGCCATCTGGTTGTGATCCAACGATGCCACGATAAGTGATCGCCCGTCCCTTTCCAGCAGGGATTGTGTTTCCAGTCGCTGCAACGCTTCGCGAATCGGGGTGCGCGATACGCCAAAACGTTCCGCCAGTTCGCTTTCGACAAGCCGATCGCCGGGCTTGTACACGCCAACATCAATGGCTTCGAGAATCAGGCTGTAGGCATCTTTGTTGGGTAGGCGGGTCTGGCTCATTTTGTCTTTCGTCTCCTCGTTCGGTCATGTCTATCCGCCACTTGGCCTTCCAATCAAGTGAAGCATTGAAATCCGCAGCACCGGACCCTAAACCATAACCATGGTCAAACCTGCATTTGCTCATGTCACCCAGTGGGTGTTCGATCTCGACAATACGCTGTATCCGCCCCATATGCGCCTGTTCGATCAGATCGAGGTGCTGATGACGGATTATGTCGTGCGCACTCTGGGTGTGGACCAGGCCGAGGCGGATCGTTTGCGGTCAGAATACTGGCGCCGGTACGGCACTACGCTGGCCGGGTTGATGGCCGAGCACGACCTGGACCCTGATCCATATCTGCATGCGGTCCATCAGGTGGACATGAGTCATATGGATCCGGACGCGGAACTGGCCGCCCATATCCGCTCTCTACCCGGTCGCCGCATCGTCTATACCAATGGCAGTGCGCCCTATGCGGAACGCGTTCTGGCGGCACGCGGTCTGAGCGGGTTGTTTGATGCGGTCTATGGCGTCGAACACGCCGGATACCGCCCAAAACCGGAAAAAGCCGCGTTCGAGGCGATTTTCGCGCGAGACGGCATTCGCGCCGAACAGGCCGCGATGTTCGAGGACGACCCGCGCAATCTGGCAGCCCCGCACGAGATGGGAATGCGCACGGTCCATGTGGCACCTGAACCGCACACTGCGGAGCATATCCACCACCATACAGACGATCTGACCCAGTTTCTCGGACGCCTGGTCTGACAGGGCAACCTGCGACGATCTGCTCATTCTGCACCTGCATCATCGTTCCTATATCCGCCTTAGCGACGAACAGAACGGAGATCTCCAATGAGCGCGATCGAAATGTCCCCGCGCCTGCCTGTGTGGCAGCGCCTGTTGTTTGCCATTCCCTTGTTTGGATGGATGGCCCGCGATGTGAAAGACGGCGCGCCCGAGGATCTGGGCTATACCGCCGCCGCCATCGTCAGCATGTGGGGATGTTCCATCCTTCTGTTCGGTCTTCCCGGCCTTTATCTGCCCGCACTTGCGATGGTGCCGGTGATGTTCCTGATCCTGTTGCTGATTTCGCGGGGTTAGGAACCGGGACAGGATGTCACTTGGCGCCCGGGCCGCAACACCACTAGGGTCTGCGGACAACGGAGAATTTCGCGATGACTGACAGTTGTGACATCCTGATATCAGGTGGCGGTATCGCCGGTCTGACCGCCGCCGCTGCCTTTGGGGCAGCCGGATTTGACGTAATCTGCGTCGACCCTGCCCCGCCCGTGACCGAGCGCGACGTTGAAGGGTCAGATCTTCGAACAACGGCGTTTCTGCAACCCGCTCGGGTTTTGCTGGAACAATGCGGGCTGTGGCAACGCCTGGATGCGCACGCCGCCCCTTTGCAGATCATGCGCATCGTGGATGCCGGCGGTGACGTTCCTGAACCGCGTGTCGTTCGCGACTTTGATGCCTCGGACATTTCCGACCAGCCTTTCGGCTGGAACCTTCCCAACTGGCTGCTGCGCCGGGAAATGGTGGCGCGGCTGGCCGAGTTGCCCAATGTGGATTTCAGGCCCGGAACCGGCACCACCAGTCTGTTTACCCGCACCGCCGAAGCCCGCGTCGGGCTTAGTGACGGCGCCCGAGTTCGCTGCCGTCTTGTGATCGCAGCAGACGGGCGCAATTCACCCATGCGCGAAGCTGCTGGTATCGGCGTCCGGACAACACGCTATGGTCAGAAAGCGCTGGCTTTTGCGGTCACGCACCCAATCCCGCACGAAAACGTATCAACCGAAATCCACCGCTCCGGCGGGCCATTCACTTTGGTTCCGTTGCCCGACTGGCAGGGTCAGCCGTCCTCTGCGATTGTCTGGATGGAACGTGGTCCTCGTGCGGTCGAGCTCATGAACCTCGACGCCCCGGATTTCGAGGCAGCCATGACCCGTCGATCCTGCGAACTCTTCGGACCGCTCAAGCTAGCGTCGCGCCGCACGATCTGGCCGATCATCAGTCAATCGACCGAGCATCTGTCCGGTGAAAGACTCGCCCTGATGGCCGAGGCCGCACATGTGGTTCCGCCGATCGGGGCGCAAGGTCTGAACATGTCGCTGGGGGATCTGCGGTGCCTGCTGGATCTGGCGCAGGCGCGACCGGACGGGCTGGGTGATTCCCAGATGCTGGCGGCCTACCACAAAGCGCGCCACACCGAGATCGAATTGCGTGTCAAAGGAATCGACCTGCTGAACCGCGCCTCAATGATCGAAGCGCGCCCATTGCGTGACGCCCGCGCCATGAGCCTGAATGCCCTTTATTCACTGGCGCCGGTGCGCAAAACGCTTATGCAAATGGGCCTCGGCATGCGCTGAGGCCCGATTGCCGGCTCAAATCACCTGATCCAGAACCCGTTTCAGACGTTGGATGGTGCCGTCCACGTCATACAGCTTGTCCAGCCCAAACAGACCAAGGCGGAACGTGCTGAAGCCTTCAGGTTCGTCGCATTGCAGCGGCACGCCAGCCGCGATCTGCATACCCAGCGCTGCGAATTTCTTGCCGTTCTGAACATCGGGATCCGATGTATAACTGACGACAACACCGGGCGCGCCAAATCCGTCGGCGGCCACTGAGACAATTCCTTTGTCCTTCAGAATCGCCCGCACACCATTCCCCAGCGCCCATTGCGCGTCGCGCAGCTTTTCGAAACCATAATCTCGGGTTTCAATCATTGTTTCACGAAACGCACGAAGCGCATCCGTTGGCATCGTGGCGTGATAGGCGTGACCGCCATTTTCGTAAGCCTGCATGATCTGGCGCCACTTTTTCAGATCGATAGCAAAACTGTCCGACGTCGTTTGCTCAAGTCGCGCTTCGGCCTGTTCGGACAACATGACCAAACCGGCGCAGGGCGACGCGCTCCATCCCTTCTGTGGCGCGGAAATCAGGACATCAACACCGGTTGCCTTCATGTCGACCCAAGCGCACCCCGAAGCGATGCAGTCCAACACCATCAGCGCGCCGACTTCGTGCGCGGCTGCAGCCATGGCCGCCACATAGTCGTCAGGCAGAATCACACCTGCAGCGGTTTCCACATGCGGCGCGAACACGACATCCGGACGTTGTTCACGAATGGCCAATACGACCTCGTCAATCGGGGCCGGTGCAAAGGGCGACGGGCTGGTGTTTCCGGTCTGGCGTGCCTTCATCACAGTGGCCGAAGCCGTCAATCCACCGGTTTCGATGATCTGGCTCCAGCGGTACGAAAACCAACCATTGCGAACCACCAGAACATTGGCGTTCTGTGCAAACTGGCGGGCAACGGCCTCCATCGCATAGGTTCCGCCCCCAGGGATCACCGCAACACCGTCAGCGTTGTAGACCTGTTTCAACATATCCGAGATATCGCGCATCACCTGCTGAAAGGATGCCGACATGTGATTTAGGGACCGGTCCGTAAAAACCACCGAGAATTCTTCGAGACCGTTTGGGTCAACACTGTCCAGCAACGCGGGCATGATTGTTCCTTTCCTGAGAGGTTCATGAAGTTCTGAACCTTTTGGCGAATTTCGTAAAGCACCTTACGCACGTCACATGTTGACGCAACGGAACCTTTCTCTTCAGATTGTTTTTTGCGTCTCGCACGGCCCGATCAAGGCACAAATGACGCCAATTAGGGTCACCCCTACTTTACACTTTGACGTGTTTCTGACCAGATACATACACTTTGTACAAGAAAGGTAATTTTGCAGGTGACAGGGCAAAAACGGATAAGTTTTCAGGTAGTTCGCGACGAAGTCAAAAGAAGGATCGAAGCCCGTATCTGGCCGCAGGGATCTTTGCTGCCGACCGAGACACAGCTGGCCGAAGAGTTCAATTGCGCCCGCGCGACCGTAAACCGGGCCCTTCGGGAACTGGCCGAACAAGGCTATGTCGAAAGAAAGCGGAAAAGCGGGACACGGGTCAAAAAAGAACCCAGCAAACATGCCAAGCTGGAAATCTCGCTCGCGCGCCAGACAGTGGAAAACCAGAATGCCACCTATCGCTACGCTTTGGTCGAACGAAACGTCGTACCCAGCCCTGGCTGGCTGGCATCGCAACTGAGCGTTTCACCGGACGCGCGCGTCCTTCATATCATCTGCATGCACTACGCGGACAACCGCCCCTTTCAGCTAGAAGAACGCTGGATCAATATCGAGGCCGTTCCGGATGTCGAACACGCCGATCTGAACCAAAACGGGCCGCATGAATGGTTGCTGAAGACTGCACCCTTTACCGAAGCCGAAATCGCGTTCTGTGCCGTTTCCGCTGACGGGCGACTGGCCGAATTCATGGGGACTACGACCGGCACCTCAATGATTCAGCTTGAGCGCACGACCTGGAAAGACGGAGAGCCGATGGCGTTTGCCCGCATGACGCATCACCCGGGTTTCTGCATCCGCTCAAAGTACTGACTTATCCGATCGGGCCCGGAAGACGCTCTTCACTCAGCAGCACATTGGCCTCGACGTCACCGGCCCCAGGCAATGTCATGATGCGCCGCCGCAGGACGCGTTCAAAGTCCGACAGATCCCGCGCAACGACCCGAAGTCGGTAGTCATAAAGACCCAGCACATGCTCGACCGTCTGAACCTCGGGAATGGCGCTTACGGCACGTTCGAAATCCTCAAGGCTGACCTGCCCTTTGCGCGCCAGTTTCACACCCAGAAACACCGTCACCCCAAACCCCAACGCCTCGGCGTTCAACCGTAACCGGCGCCCCTTGATGATACCTTCCTCCTCAAGCCTGCGGATACGCCGCCAGGTTGCCGGTTGCGAAAGGCCAAACCGTCGCCCCAGCGCGCCCGCGCTTTGCGCCGCGTCTTGCGCCAACGCACGCAATATCTTGCGGTCGGTTTCGTCCAGTTCCGTCATACCGGCAGCACCTCGTCCCGTTTCACCCGGGCAATATGCATCAGCGCTTCGATGTCAGCGATGTGCGGCAACGTCAGAATGCGGTCACGATATACTTGCTGGTAGTGGGACATATCCCGCGCCAAAACGGACAAGCGCACGTCGACCCGCCCAAGGAAGGTCTGAATCTCGATCACTTCGGCCACTTTGCGCGCAGCTGCGGTGAACTCGTCAAAGGCACGTGGCTGTGTCTTGTCCAGCGTAATCCGCAGCGAAACCTCAACCGCATACCCAAGCGCGACCCAGTCGATCACGGCCTCCTGCCCCTGAATGATTCCTGCGGCCTGCATCTTTTCAATCCGCCGCCAGCACACCCCTGCACTGATCCTGCACCGCTCGGCGAGTTCGGCTGTGGTCAGGCTCGGATCGGCCTGGAAATGACGCAGGATGCGACGGTCAGTATCGTCAAGCATGATTTTTTCACAATATAGATGTTTTGCGAATTATTCTTCATCTTTTTTTCAAATACTCAACCCCATTACTATCGCCATTGCGCCGACGGGCAGATAGAACCACCGCAATCGAAACTGAAAGGACCGGCAAAATGCGTGTCTATTACGATCGCGATTGCGACATCAACCTGATCAAAGACAAGAAAGTGGCCATCCTGGGCTATGGCAGCCAGGGACACGCACACGCGCTGAACCTGCGCGACTCGGGTGCCAAGAACCTGGTCATCGCCCTGCGCGAAGGCTCGCCCTCGGCTAAGAAAGCCGAAGCCGAAGGTCTGCAGGTGATGGGCATTGCCGAAGCCGCCGCATGGTGCGACGTCATCATGTTCACCATGCCCGACGAGCTGCAGGCCGAAACCTACAAGAAATATGTGCATGACAACATCAAGCCCGGCGCGGCCATTGCCTTTGCCCATGGTCTGAACGTCCACTTTGGCCTGATCGAGCCGAAAGAAGGCGTCGACGTCATCATGATGGCCCCCAAAGGCCCCGGACACACCGTGCGTGGCGAATATGTCAAAGGCGGCGGCGTGCCCTGTCTGGTCGCCGTGAACAACGACGCCACCGGCAAGGCGCTGGAAATTGGACTGTCCTATTGCTCGGCCATCGGTGGCGGCCGCTCGGGCATCATCGAGACCAACTTCCGCGAAGAGTGCGAAACCGACCTGTTCGGCGAGCAGGCCGTTCTGTGCGGCGGCATCGTCGAACTGATCCGCTGCGGCTTCGAGACGCTGGTCGAGGCAGGTTATGCACCGGAAATGGCCTATTTCGAGTGTCTGCACGAAACCAAGCTGATCGTTGACCTGATCTATGAAGGCGGCATCGCGAACATGGATTACTCGATCTCGAACACCGCCGAGTATGGCCAATATGTCACCGGCCCGCGGATCCTGCCCTATGAGCAGACCAAGAAGGCGATGAAAGAGACCCTGTCGGATATCCAGACCGGTAAGTTCGTGCGTGATTTCATGCTGGAAAACGCTGTTGGCCAACCGACCATCAAAGCGGCCCGCCGTCACAACGATGAACATCAGATCGAGCAGGTCGGTAAGAAACTGCGCGACATGATGCCCTGGATCTCGGCCGGCAAACTGGTCGATCAGGAAAAGAACTGAGCCTAGCTTCTGTCAGCACAAGGGCGGCCCGGTGGCCGCCCTTTTCAGTTTGCAACCGCATTTCGATAGCACTCGCCCAGAACGTAATCCCAGCCACCGTCGTAACTGCCGCGTTTGTCCGGTGCTTCGGTTGCCCAGTCCTGCCAGCCGGAATGGGTAAGGACTACCTTTGTTTGCCCCGGCCCGTGGCCTTCAAATTCGACTGTCACCAGGGTGGAACGCTTTTCGTCTGTTCCGGGATGCCAGGTAAACTCCACCTTTTGCCCGGGCGCAAACGACAGAACCTCTCCCCAGTCCGAACGTGTGCCGTCAAACATGGTTTCGTAAATCGCGCCACCTACAAACGGCTCGATCTAGACAGCAAGTGCCAGTTTACCGTGTGCGGCGGACACGGCATGGCCATGCAGCGGCCACCATTTTGCAATCCGGTTCACAAAAACATCAAATGCCTGTTCACGCGTCGCATTTACAATCACCGTTTTGACGATGGGATCAGTCATGGTTCTGTCCCTTCTCATTAAATTCGGCCGCATAACCTTCCAGCACTTCGGACCAATACCGATCCAGCCAATCCCGCAACTCGGCAAGCCCCTCGGGGCGGGCAGCATATATCCGCCGGGTCCCTTCGGCACGGCACACCACGAGGCCCGCATCGGTTAGAACCCGAAGATGCTGGGACACGGCAGGACGACTGACAGACATGTTTTCAGCCAATTCCCCAACTGCCTGCGGCTTGATTGCAATCGCTTCGAACAATTGTCGCCGGGTGGGATCACTTAAAGCAGAGAATACATATTGGTTAGCCATCACTTACCGTAAGTGAAAACTTACTGATTGTCAAATATGGCGGCGTGACATCCCCTGATGCGCAAGATAAGGGGAAGCCATGATAGAGAGCCCCAATTCACGCGACTGGAGCGGTGTTGTAACGCTTGGCCTGATCTGGGGCGGCACTTTCATGGTCGTTGCCATGGCCCTGGAAGGTTACGGCCCGATCACCGTGGCAACCGCCCGAACCACACTGGGTGCACTGACTTTGCTGTTGATGATGGCAGCGACGGGCCGAAAAATTCCCACTAGCAACCCGGCACTCTGGTGGTCGATCATAATCATCGGCATCCTGTCGACGGCCCTGCCCTTTGTCCTGCTAAGCTGGGGACAGCAATTTGTTCCGTCAGCCTTTGCCGGGCTTTCCATGGCCGCAATCCCGTTGATGGTATTGCCGCTTGCCCATTTCTTTTCCGATGAACCGATGAACGCGCGCGGACTCTTCGGTGTAACCCTTGGGTTCACCGGCGCACTGATACTGATCGGCCCAGGTCTTGCACAATTGGGGTCGGGGGCTGAACCCATGGCTCAACTGGCCTGCGTCGGTGCGGCATTGTCCTACGCCCTGGCCTCGATCTTCACCCGCCGCTGCCCGCCCGTTGATCCGGTTGTCCTGGCCGCCCTGACGCTTGTGGTCGGTGCTGTGCTGTTGCTGCCGATCATGTTGGTTTACGAAGGTGTACCCCGCTGGGAAGGCACCCGACCCGGCCTTGCCATCATCGTGCTGGGCCTGTTCCCCACTGCCTTTGCAACGCTCCTGCGGGTTTCCATCATACGCAGCGCCGGATCCGTTTTTCTGACCCTGGTGAACTATCAGGTTCCAATCTGGTCAATGGTGTTTGGCGCCTGGATCCTGTCCGAGGCGCTGCCTTTCCGGTTCTATCTGGCGCTGGCAATGATCCTGACGGGGCTGGCCATCAGCCAATGGTTCAGCCTGCAGAAACTGCTTTTCAGCCGCTAGCCTGCCGCCGCCTCGACCTCGGAGACGATGCCGTCAACGACTTGATTCAACAGGGTATCATCTTCGCATTCGGCCATGACACGGATCAGCGGCTCAGTCCCGGACATGCGAATCAACAAACGCCCCTGTCCGTTCAATCGCGCTTCGGCATCGGCAATCGCCGTCTTGACGTTCTGAGCTTCCAGGGGATGCTGGCCAACTTTGTAACGGACGTTTTTCAGCAATTGCGGAACTTTCTCAAACTGCTGCGAGATCTCGGAGGCGCTGCGGCCAGCCCGAACCATTTCCGCCAGGAAATGCAGCCCTGCCATCAGCCCGTCCCCGGTGGTTGCGTAGTCTGTCATCACGATATGACCCGACTGCTCGCCGCCCAGATTGAATCCGCCTTCGCGCATGCGTTCGACAACATAGCGGTCGCCTACCGCTGTGCGTTCTAGTCGCAGCCCCCGCGCAGCCAGGTGACGCTCGAGCCCGAGGTTGGACATGACCGTTGCCACCAACGCCCCGCCGGTCAGCCGATCAGCACGGGCCCAGCTGCTGGCCAGCAGCGCCATCAACTGATCGCCATCGGCGACCTGCCCCTGTTCATCGACAATCACGACCCGGTCTGCGTCACCGTCCAGGCAAATCCCTACATCGGCACCGTGGGCCACTACGGTTTCCGCCGCCATTTGCGGTTTGGTCGACCCGCAGTTCAGGTTGATGTTCTTGCCGTTGGGCGCGATGCCAATCGGAATGACCTCGGCACCTAACTCCCACAGAACCTCCGGGGCGGTGCGGTGCGCAGCGCCATTGGCGCAGTCGATCACAACTTTCAGACCATCGAGCCGCAATTCACGTGGCAACGAGGATTTCACACGCTCTCCATAGCGGAACCGCGCATCATCCACGCGACGCGCCCTGCCAATATTCTGGGCCTTTGCGGGGTGGACGCCTTGTTCAATCAGGTCTTCGATATCCATTTCGGCCTGATCCGACAGCTTGAAGCCGTCGGGGCCAAAAAACTTGATCCCATTGTCTTCAGCCGGGTTGTGGCTGGCAGAAATCATCACGCCCAGATCAGCGCGCATTGACCGGGTCATCAGACCCACCGCAGGCGTTGGCACCGGGCCCAGCAGCAACACGTTCATACCGGTCGAAGTCAAACCTGCCGTCAGCGCGTTTTCCAGCATATAGCCCGAAAGGCGCGTATCCTTGCCGATGACCACGCGGTGCACGCCGGAGGCGTCGCGCCGGAAATATCGCCCGACTGCCGCACCAATGCGCAAAGCCATTTCCGCCGTCATCGGATGCGTGTTGGCAGTGCCCCGCACCCCGTCGGTTCCGAACAATTTGCGCATCGGCGTTTTCTCCAAAATTCCAGCTTTGGGACCGGATTACCGGACGGCAGTCCACAAGCGCAAGGCCTGAGCCGTCTCGGCCACATCATGGACCCGAATGATCTGCACACCTTGCGACAATCCGGCCAACGCAACAGCAATTGATCCTGGCGCACGCGCATCCTTGCGCGGTTCCTTGCCGATCTGACCGATGAATCCCTTGCGCGACACGCCTAACAGGATCGGGCAGCCCAACCCGTGAAACAGGCTGAGGTTCCGCAACAGGGTCAAGTTCTGAGCTTCGGTTTTACCGAACCCAATGCCCGGATCGGCAATGATCTGGTTCCGGTTCAGGCCAAGGCCCTCAAGATGTTCGATCTGTCCATTGAGGAAATCGTATACGTCCAGCAGGACGTCATCATATTGCGGGTCATCCTGCATCGTCGCGGGATCACCCTGCATGTGCATGACGCAAACCGGGGCAGCGACGCCAGCACAAAACGGGGCCAGATCCGGATCAAAGGTAAACCCTGACACGTCGTTGATCAGCCCTGCCCCGGCTGCCCAGGCGGCTTCGGCGACGCTGGCTTTGCGCGTATCGATTGAAACCAAAGCATCCGTTTCCGCGCAAATTGCGGAAATCAGCGGGCGCGTCCGCTCGATCTCTTCAGCTTCCGGAACATATGCGGCACCCGGGCGGGTGGATTCCCCACCGATGTCCAGAATGCTGGCGCCATGCGTGACCATGGATTTAGCTGCGGTCACAGCGGCTTCGACCGAATTGAGCAGACCTCCATCCGAGAAGCTGTCGGGCGTTGCGTTCAAAATGCCCATTATCTGCGGGACCGACATGTCCAGACCTGCAACTGCCGCCCTTTTGCGGGTCAGGTGGCTGATCACTTCTTCCGGGATGTCGTTCACGGCGACCAAGATCGGGTCGCCGTCGCGTGTCAATTTTTCCGCATGGGTAAACCACAGGTCCTGCCCCGCCAGAGACACCGCATGGGCCGGGCGCGTCGGTCCGTGCTGTACAAGAGGGCGAAAATACGCAGTCACAGTTTGGCCTGATCCACCGGCACCGCCCGTAGGGGAGTTTTGGGAGCCTCAGGAAGATCGCCGCCTATGACCAACATCTCGCTGGCTTCGAATGTTGCCGCGAACCACGCTGCCAACGCAACCGAATCGGACGGCGCCGCTGACGGGCCATCCACCGCATCCAGAACGATCTTGGACGGCGCCCAGACACAAATCTGGCCGTTCTTCATGGCCCAATCCAGCTCTGTCCGCGTTGAAACCACCACGCACCGGTGATCGCGCGCTGCCAATACCCATGCATTTTGTTCAATGGCCAACAGGTCGATCCGACGTTGTGTCATTGCATGACCGGTTTTCGGAACTGTCAGGTCCGATGCCCCGACACACAGGATCAGAGGGCGCTGACGGCTTTCAAGCTGATCGATCCAACCGGTCAGATTTTTCGACTGCATCGCCTCGTTCGACAAATAAACCAGACGTGGATGCGGCCGCTCTTCTTCAATCAGGTCATGATGGACCGTGTCCTTGCCGCGAACGATCTCGACGCCCAAAGCACCTGGACCCCGGTCCAGCTTTTCTATTCTGACAAAAGCCCTTACAGCCTGAGGTTCAAGCAAGATACGCTCGGCGATCCGGTCCGCCAAAGTTTCCAGAAGGTTCAACCGCTCAGCAGCCAGTTCAAATGCAATGGCTTCTGTGACGCGGTCGTAGGACAGAATCCGGTCGACATCATCATCAATCGGATCGCTGATCGGGCGCACTTCGACCACGATGTTGAAACAGATGCGCTGCGTTGTTCCCCGCTCGGCCTGAAATGCGCCGATTTCCACTTCGACGATGTGATCGCGCAGTGAAATACGGTCCAGAGGACCCCGGGACGCTGTCGCTTCCGAGCGTTCGGACGGGTGCGCAAAGGCAAGGCGGATTTCAGAACTCATGGGTATGGCCTTTTCGGGCTCGGGCAGTGCAGGTTGCCTATCATAGGCGGTGCGCAGGCCTATAACATTCATACAAACGCCATTCCAACCGCCTAAAGCGCCACTTGGGCCATTTGCACCGGCGAGAACTTGCGAAACCCGAGCGTGCGAATGCCGGTTCAGCATTCGCGGTGCTTAGTCACCAATCGGAAGCAGGTCAGTTGCTCGCGGTACGGTAATTGTGACGATAGAAGATGTGCACACCGATCCGGGCGGTTTCCTTGTACACCCGCGACCAAGACGGGCGTACGGCTTTGGTGTGATAATGCGTTGCCCCTTCGGTCAGTTGATCTGCAATCCCATCAATGGACGTGCGGGCAACTTTAGCGACACGCTCATAGGCTTTCTTTTCGTGAATGACCTCTTTGCGGCCATCGCAGGTGTAGGTGAACTGACACTGGTACTTCTTGCCCGTTCCCTGCTGGATGACACCGCACAGATCATCCGGAAAGCGGCTGCTTTCAACCCGGTTCAAGATAACCTCGGCCACCGCAAACTGACCACGGACGCTTTCGCCGCGTGCCTCGAAGTACAGCGCTTCGGCCAGACACTTCCAATGCTCATCGCCGGTTGCCTTGGGCTGCTGGTCCAACCATTCCTTGGAATAGGATACGTCCAGCGGTTTGGCTTCTTTTCGGGGCGTAAATAGCTTCAGGTAATCACGAAAAACCTGACCCGGCAGTTCACTCCGAGTCACCAGCTCAGCCTTGGCGGAATGAGTCTCTTCCTTCTCGGCGAAGGATACAGTCGGCAGCACGGTTGCTGCCACAGTGGCAACAGCCATTATGTAACGTAGCATCAGATAACCTCGCACAGGCACTTCTCGCGCCATACCCTCCCCCGGCGGGCGCGATGAGGCTCATAACGCACTGAGGGCGAAAGGTCTACATCTGAAAAAAATGCAAGAGGAAAATTGCCTGCGGGGTCGAGTTTTTTCGACCACAGGTCCTTCCAAAACCACTATTCCTAGGGCTTGCGACCCTTGTCAACCCCCAAGTCTGGACGAAATCGCCAGTTGAGCGGCAGCCAGCCGAGCGACAGGCACCCGGAAGGGCGAACAGGACACATAGTCAAAACCCAGATCGCGGCAAATCGAGATTGATTCGGGGTTTCCGCCATGTTCGCCGCAGACCGAAAGCGTGACATCCGGCTGCGCGGCACGCCCGCGTTCAGCCCCGAGTTTCAGCAGCTCGCCGACGCCGTCGCGGTCCAGTACATGAAACGGATCTTCGACAAACACGCCCTGGCGCACATAGGCGGACATGAACCTTCCCGCGTCGTCGCGTGACAGCCCATAGGTCATCTGGGTCAGGTCGTTTGTTCCGAAGCTGAGGAACGAGGTCTGTGGCGCGATCTCATCCGCACGCAGGCACGCACGCGGTGTTTCCACCATGACGCCCAGTCTGTATTCGAATTCCTGCCCCTTTTCCGAGGCGACAGCCGCAGCCACGGAGTCGATACGGGACTTCACCAGCTCGACCTCGCGCCGGGCGGAAACCAGCGGAATCATGACTTCGGGCACGACGGCCGCACCATCCATACTGGCTTCGATCGTGGCCTCGAAGATGGCCCGCGCCTGCATGTCATAGATTTCAGGCACCGTAACCCCCAGACGCACGCCACGCAAGCCCAGCATCGGGTTGTATTCAGTCATCGCATTGACCTGCCGCTCGACATCCGACACCGGCAGATCAAGTGCTTCGGCCAGTTCACGTTGCCCTGTACGAGTGGTTGGAAGGAACTCGTGCAATGGCGGGTCGAACAGGCGGATGCAGACAGGTTGCCCTTCCATGATCCGGAAAAGCTGTACGAAATCTTCGCGTTGCATCGGCAGCAAACGTTCCAGCACAGCCGCACGACCCGACGAGGTCTGCGCAAATATCATCTCGCGCATGACAATAAGCCGGCCGGGATCGAAGAACATATGCTCGGTCCGACACAAACCGATGCCCTGCGCCTGGAAATTCCGCGCGGTCTGTGCGTCCGCCGGCGTGTCTGCGTTGGCGCGGATTGCAATATCGCGCTCGGCGTCGGCCCAACCCATCAGTGTCTGGAAACAATCGTCCAGCGCGGCCTCAAGCATTGCGGGCCGACCGGCCAGAACTTGACCCGAACTGCCATCAATTGTCAGTTCGTCACCGGTTTGGAAAACACGCCCGTCCGGAGCGGTCAGCAGCTTCTTTTTTGTCTGGAACCGCATCTCCGAAGCGCCAACGATACACGGCAGGCCCAGACCACGCCCGATCACCGCTGCGTGGCTGGTCATGCCGCCCTTTTCCGTCAGCACGGCCACTGCGGCATGCATGCCGCGCACATCCTCGGGCGCAGTTTCGCGCCGTACCAGAATGCAAGGCTCGCCCCGCGCGGCGCTGGCCTGTGCCTCGGCGGAGGTAAAAACAATCTTGCCTGTTGCCGCACCCGGGCTGGCGGCGATCCCGGTGGTCAGGATGTCCCGCTCTGCCTTGGGGTGTACCTGCCGGTGCAGCAGCTCGTTCAATGAGTGCGGATCAACGCGCATCACCGCGTCCTGCGGCGGCACAATACCGTCTTCGGCCAGACGCACGGCTATCCGCATCGCGGCGCGGGCACTGCGCTGAACGCGTACCCCGTCCAGAATATGCACGTGTCCGTTTTCGATAACGAATTCGACCTGCATTTCCTCACGCAGCTTTTCGCGCATCAGCGCGGCATGAGATTTCAGGTCGTTAAATGCATCGGGGGCCAGCTCCTCCAGTGACAGTCCGCGCGGATCTTTTTCGAGATACAGCGCCGCCACGTCTTCGCCCAAAGCGTCCCGACCCTGGCTTTGACTCAGGTAACGGCCCGTGATCTGCGGCAGCCCGGTCGTGGAATCCACAAGCTGCAGAACTCCGGAACCGCATTCCCCCTGCCCGACGCCCGGTATCATTTCCTGAATGACAAGGCCAAGGCCGGCATCGGCCGGCGCGCCCTTGGCCTGACGCAGCAAACGCGCGGAAGTGCCATCCCAGGCTCGGGCCATCGAACGCAGAACACCGATTAGTTGCTCGCCCCGATCCTGCGGAAAGGCCTCTTCGGCTTCATCTTCGTAAGCGCGCAAGGACTGGCGCAACCCCTCGCGACCGGTGAGATCGATATCATCAAACAGGTCAGGGTCCAGCCGGGCGACATGGATGGCATAACTCTGGACAAAACGCAGATACAGTGCGGCCGCTGCTTCAGCTCCCATCTTGTCGGACAGGTCAACAAAGCGGGCGTCGTTCATGCCGATGTTCAGAACCGCGCCCGGCCCGCCCCAGTCGGGGTCCTCGGAGCTGGGACGCACACACAGCAATGCAGTCGGTTCGAACTGTTCCAGAATGGCGGCGATGTCGGGGATATGACCTTCGGCGATCCGGTGGACCGCATCGAATGACAAGGCGACCGTGCGCGGGACCGGCAGGTCAAGCCGGACCAGACGTTGCAGGCATTTCGCCCGGCCGCCATGGGTATGGGCGGCGACGGGCGCGTCGGATGTGATCAGCGTTGTATGCGGGTTATTCTGCACTGCGGCACCTTTTGATTTCACCGCAGCATAAGCGCAAACACTGTTGGCGCAAGTGAGTTCTGGGTCAGCCTTCGATCTTGCTGAGGTCGGCGACGCCCAGACAAACCCGGCGGATCTGGCTGAGCAGGTTCAGACGGTTGCGGCGGAGAATATCATTGTCGGTATTCACCTGAACCTCGTCAAAGAACGCATCGACCGGGCCGCGCAACGCGGCCATGGTAGCCATCGCCTTTGGAAAGTCCTCGGCCTTCAGCGCAGGTTCGATTTCGGCCTGCGCCTGATCCAGCGCAGCAAACAGCGCCCTTTCGCTGTCGGTCTCCGCAAATTTTATGTCGGCGCCATAGGAGTATTCGACGCCATCCTTCTCCTCGGCCTGTGTCAGGATGTTGTTGGCGCGTTTGAACCCCTGCACGAGGTTCTCTCCATCCTCGGTCGCAATCACCGCATTCAGCGCGCGGGCGCGTTTGACCAGCAGGTTGAGGTCGTCATTGCCGTCCATCGCGATACAGGCGTCGATGATGTCGTGGCGGATACCCTCGTCACGCAGGAAGACTTTGAGGCGGTCATGGAAGAAGGAGAGGAGGTCGTCAGATGCGTCTGGAACCTTTTTCTCCAGCTCAAGAAACGCCGCCGCTGGTGATCCTTCAAGCCCTTCTTTGACTGTCTGAAAGGCCGCACCAAATACGCCGTGCTCGGCGATTTTTTCCAATAGAACGCGTGTATTCGCTTCCGGCAGCGCGTCGTTGATAGCACTTTCCGCTCGAACCAATTGGCTGTCGAAGAAACGGTCCATCCGAACACGCAGATTGTTATCCAGCACCAGCCGAATAACGCCCAACGCCGCGCGGCGAAGGGCAAATGGGTCTTTCGATCCGGTCGGCTTTTCATCAATCGCCCAGAACCCGGTCAGTGTGTCCAGCTTGTCGGCAAGCGCTACGGTCACCGACAGCGGCGCGGTCGGCACGTCATCCGACGGACCCAGCGGCGAGTAGTGCTCCTGTGCCACGGCGGCCACGGTCGCGTCTTCGCCTGCGGCCGCGACGTAGTAGCGGCCCATAAGCCCCTGAAGTTCGGGGAATTCATAGACCATCTCGGAATTCAGATCGGCCTTGGCCAGACGCGCGGCTTTCTCGGCCTGATCCGCATCCGCCCCCGCCACCGGGGCCAGTTCGCGGGCCAGCGCTGCGATGCGGTCGATCCGTTCGGCCTGCGTGCCCAGTTTGTTGTGGAAGGTCACATTCTCCAGCGCACGGGTCCACTGGGCGATGTCCGACTTGGCAACGCGCAGGTCGTTCTCCCAGAAAAACTTGGCGTCTGCCAGACGCGCCGACAGAACCTTCTGGTTCCCGGCCAGAATGGTTGCCCCGTTGTCAGCGGTTTCACGGTTTGCAACGGTAATGAACTGTTCGATCCGACCCGTTTTGGGATTGCGGACCGAAAAGAACTTCTGGTGTTCCTTCATCGAGGTTTGCAGAACCTCGGGTGGCAAATCCAGGAATTCACTGTCAATCTTGCCCATCAGAACGACCGGCCATTCGACCAGACCGGCGACCTCGGCCAGTAGCCCGTTATCCTCGACCACTTCAAGACCGGCAGCGAAGGCAAGGTTCTGGGCGTCATTCCAGATATGTTCGGCGCGCTCCTCGGGAGACAATACAACAAAGGCTCGCTTCAACTTGGCCGAATAGTCCTCGAAAGACGAAACCGAGAAACGATCCGGCGCCATGAAGCGATGACCGGCGGTTCTGTCCCCGGCGGTGATCCCCTCGACCTCAAGCGGAACCACCTGCGCTCCGGCCTCGTCGGTCAGGATACACAGGATCGAGTGCAAAGGGCGTACCCAGCGCATCGGGCCACTGCCCCAGCGCATCGATTTGGGCCAAGGGAAATTGCGGATGGTGGCCTCAAGCACCTCGGACACGATATCGGCAGCCGGGCGACCCGACTTTTTGATGGTTGCGAAATAAACCGCCCCTTTGGGCGTTTCCCGTTCTTCCAACTGATCGCGGGTCAGGCCAGCGCCGCGCAAAAACCCTTCGATGGCTTTGTCCGGTGCGCCGACCTTGGGGCCTTTACGCTCTTCCCGGATAGTGGGGCTTTCGGCCAGCAGCCCCTCGACCGCCAGTGTCAGACGGCGCGGAGTTGTCATTGCTGCGGCCCCGGCATACGTCAGACCGGCCTCGACCAGACCATCTGTCACCTTCTTTTTCAGATCCTCACCCGCACGGCGCTGCATGCGTGCGGGGATTTCCTCGGAAAACAGTTCGATCAGCAGGTCGGGCATTTTCGGTCCTTAGAAATTCACGATCGTCTGGATGACGATGGCGTTGGCGACATCCACAAAGAATGCGGATACAAGGGGCAGCACGATAAAGGCAATAGGCGACGGCCCATATCGCTTGGTCACGGCGGTCATATTTGCGATGGCGGTCGGAGTGGCACCCAGCGCAAAACCTCCGAACCCGGCAGCCAGCACCGCAGCGCGGTAATTCGAACCCATAATCGGAAACAGCACCCAGATAACGAATACCACCGCAAACAGGGTTTGCGCGGTCATTATTACGGCGATGGCAATTCCAAGTTCCGCAATGGTCCACAATTGCAGGCTCATCAGTGACATGGCCAAAAAGGCACCCAACGCGAACTCGGAGATCAGCGCCAGCGACGGCGTTCGCGCAACCGGGGGGGCTGAGGGCGCGATGGCTGAACGGACGTTGGCGATCACGATGCCCATGATCAGGCAGGGCACGAACAATGGCAGTTTAAGCCCGGCTGCCGTGATGACTTCGCTGAGTGCATAACCAAGAATAATGGCCAGATTCAGATGAAGCAAAACGCGCATTACGGTCAGGTGATCTATTCCGGCGCTCGCTTCATCCGGATTGTCCGGCAGACCGACGGTATGCTCTTCTTCCGGCCGATCCGGGCTAAGCTTGCGCCCTTCGATCAGAAACCGAGCGACGGGGCCGCCAACAAGCGCAGCTAAAACAAGACCCAGCGTGGCCACGGCCACACCAAGTTCAGTCGCGCCTTCCAGACCGGTGGCCCGGCCCACTTCCGGGGCCCATGCGATTGCAGTACCGTGACCGCCGATCAGCGCCGCAGAGCCAAACAATACTCCGGATTGCATAGGGTAGCCGAACACGACAGCCCCAGCCGCGCCAATGGCGTTTTGCGCGACAATTGTGATCAGAGTTAGGACAAGAAGCAAAAACAAAGGCTTGCCGCCTGCAATCAGATCCGACAATCGGGCATTCAATCCGATCCCGGCAAAGAACAGCACCAGAAGGAAGTCCCGCGCCGCCAAACCAAAGGACAGTTCAAGACCCGCCACCAAATACAGCAGCAACACAACGAGCGATGCCAGCAGCCCCCCTGTTACCGGTTCGGGGATGTTGAACTGACGCAGAGTTGCGACCCGGGCGTTGATCTCGGCACCGATCAGGTAAACCGCAAATCCCAGCGTCGCTGTCAGGAAATCGGGGATCTGGACCGTATCAACCAAAATGAACCTCTTACTCCTGTGGCCGCTGCGGACATTCTTCGCCCACAACTGTCCCGTCATAAGCCTTCTCGCCGCAATTGTTCAGCCTGTGCCAGACATAGCCCTGCCCGCCATCGGTCACGGCCACAATGCGATCGACCCCGAAATGGACGTTTTTAATGGCGACATACGCCCGCGCATGTCCGGTTTTCAGCGCATCGGCGACGGCCACGGCATCATAGCAGTCAAACCAACCGGGCGCGGTTAGCGGTTCGGGATCGTCGGCAGGCATGAAGGCTGCGGACAAATCTTCCAATGTCAGCTCTGTTTCGAAACAAGCGCGATATCGGATCGGTGAACTATCCGCGTCAATCGCCTCAAATGCGCTGTATTTGATAGCAACCGGCTGGTTCGTTTTGACTTCCGTCAGAACGACATCCTTGCCCGGTTTCGCTTCGACATCATAGTAGAACCCGTAAATCTGCAAATAATACATGCTGATGCCCGCGATGGCCGCGCACATCAACAGAATGACAACAAGGACCTTTCCGGTCGAACTTTTTCTTTTTTCGCTCATGCTGCCCCTTCATTCATCGTTGAAAATAGGACAACCTCGCGCAGATTGCAGAACTGATCGAGGCACCCTGAATGGAAACGACCCTTGCCATCGGCTTTTTTGGCGCGCTTTTCGCGATCATGAACCCGGTCACCAACCTGCCGGTGTTCCTGAGCGTCACACAGAGCCTGTCCGTCGCCGACCAGCGAAAAGTTGCGATCAAGACTGCTGTCTATTGCCTGATCCTGGGTGGAGGGTTTGCCGTCATCGGCAGTCAGGTTTTGGGTCTTTTTGGAATCAGCGTCGACGACCTGCGCGTTGCCGGGGGCCTTGTTGTTCTGATGTTCGGGCTGAACATGCTGAACGGTAACGAAAGCAGTTCGCACCACGGCACGCAGGATGAAAAGCAATCCTATGCGACGCTTGAAGCGGTCGCTTTTTACCCGCTTGCATTTCCCATTCTCGTTGGTCCCGGAACGATTACAACCCTGATCCTGTATGCTCATCGCATCAAAAGCCCGACCGAAGCCATTGTGTACACATGTGTTTTTCTTGCGGTCGTGCTGTTGCTTCTGATCACGTTCTGGAACGCCACGGCCCTGGCAAAGCGGCTGTCTGACAACGCGCGCGTGATCATGAGCCGGTTCATGGGCATGATCCTGTCGGCCATCGCAATCGGCATGATCGCGGATGGCCTGAAGGCATTGCTTCCCGGTTTGGCCTGACCGGCCCATCAGCCCGCGTGACCGGCGGCCCCGGTCAGAACAAACGCATCCGCACATTGTTTGGCCAGCGCCCGCACACGCCCGATATACGCCTGACGCTCCGTCACCGAGATCACGCCACGGGCATCAAGCAGGTTGAAGATGTGCGAGGCCTTGATGCACTGGTCATAGGCAGGGTGCGCCATGATGATACGCTTCCCGGTCTTGGGATCGTCATGCTCCTGCGCCAGAATGGCGGCGCATTCTGCCTCGGCCTCTTCGAAGTGACGCAGTAATACCTCGGTATTGGCCACATCGAAGTTCCAGCGGGCGTATTCCTCTTCGGTCTGTTTGAAGATATCGCCATAGGTCAAAGGGCTGGGCGATTGCGGGTCATTGAACGGCATGTCCATCACGTGATCAATGCCCAGGACATACATCGCCAGACGCTCGAGCCCATAGGTCAGTTCACCCGAGACCGGCACGCAATCATGCCCGCCGACCTGCTGGAAATAGGTGAACTGGCTGACTTCCATCCCGTCGCACCAGACTTCCCAGCCAAGACCCCATGCGCCCAGAGTTGGGCTTTCCCAGTCATCTTCGACAAAGCGGATGTCGTGCAAATCCATGTCGATGCCGATCGCCTCGAGGCTGCCCAGATACAACTCCTGCAGATCGGGCGGGCTGGGTTTGATCAGCACTTGATACTGATAATAGTGCTGCAATCGGTTCGGGTTTTCGCCATAGCGACCATCAGTGGGACGGCGCGAGGGCTGCACATAGGCCGAAGCCCAGGGTTTGGACCCCAGCGAGCGGAGCGTCGTGGCAGGATGAAACGTGCCAGCTCCGACTTCCATGTCATAGGGCTGCAGAATGGCGCATCCTTTGGTGGCCCAGTAGGTCTGAAGCCTCAGGATGATCTCCTGAAATGAACGTGGAGCGCTGGACGGTTCGGTCATGACATTTCCCCTGGACGCCGCGGCGTCCGTTTCCGGTCGGTTTTGCCCTTCCTATGCAAGGGGTCCGGGGGCGTCAACGGGCCAGTGGGCTCGTCATGTCTCTGTGCGGCCACACTGGAAATTCCCCGTAATCTGGCCATGGCGTTCCGAGGCCGATTTGGCGTATTCTCTGGGCTGAAAAAACTCTGCGAAACACAGGCGGACAATGGCACGCATATTCAATTCTATTGCATTTCTTTTTCTACTTGGCGTGCGCGCCGTTTTTGCGCAACAGGATACGGGTGTCTGGGTCCAGATCGAGGCACAACCGACCTTGCAGGAGGCGCAGGATCGGGCGCAGATCTATGCAAACACCCTGCCCGACGTGAATGGGTTTCGCCTTAACAGCGGCTGGTATGCCATTGTAATAGGACCCTATTTACGATCAGATGCGGATCAGGTTCTGCAGGTTTACCGGGCTGAGGGTCAAATCCCGTCGGACAGTTTCATTGCCTTTTCGAACGCACTGGGGCCGCAATTCTGGCCAGTTGGTGCGAACGTTCTGGATCGGGGCGCGGTAACGCCGCCGGTTCAAACCCAGGCGCAAACAGAACAGCCGCAAGCTGCAGCGGTTCCGCAAGATGCCGATGAAACCCGATCGCAAGCTCTGCAGGGCGAACGTCTGCTGACTGCGCAGGAACGCAAAGACCTGCAGTCAGCATTGCAGTCGGAGGGTTTCTATAACTCGACGATCGACGGGGCATTTGGTCAGGGTACACGCCGTTCCATGGCCGAATGGCAGCGCTTCAATGGGTTTGAAACCACCGGCGTTCTGACGACGCTGCAGCGCAAGGCCTTGATGGATGACTACAATGCACCGCTGATCAGCGTTGGCATGAAGCGTTATGCAGACCCGCAGGCCGGTATTGAACTGGACTTGCCGCTGGGTGTTGTGGCCTTTGACCGCTACGAAGCACCGTTTGCGCATTTCAATGCGACCTCAGATCTAAATGCACAGGTGCTGTTGATCAGCCAGGAAGGTGACAAAGCGACGTTGCGCGCTTTGTACGAGGTGATGCAGTCGTTGGAAATTGTTCCGCTGAACGGCCCGCGCACCCTGCGGGGCGATCGCTTCACGCTGGAAGGCCGCGGGAAAGGGATTGTATCCTACACGCAGGCCGCATTGAAGGATGGCAAGATCAAGGGCTTCACCCTGGTCTGGCCGGAAGGGGACGAGGCGCGCCGTGCACGCGTACTGGCCTCCATCAACGCCAGCTTTACCACAAGGGATGCGGTCCTTGACGCCGGTGCCGGCGCGGATGCGGAACAGCGGATCGACCTGGTTTCAGGCTTGCAGGTGCGTAAACCGCGCTTGTCCCGCTCGGGCTTCTTCGCCGCTGCCAACGGTACGGTTCTGACGGTTTCGGAAGTGGCAAACAACTGCACCCGTATGACCCTGGACGACGATCAGGAGGTTCAGGTGGCGTGGGACGATGCCGATCTAGGCGTGGCCGTGTTGCGCCCAAGCCGGGCACTTGCCCCCATGAGCGTGGCCGAATTCAGCGCAGATGAGCCTCGTATCCGATCCGAAGTGGCCGTATCTGGCTTTTCCTATCTGGGCGCATTGGGTGCACCAACACTGACTTTCGGTCAAGTCGCCGATGTGCGGGGCCTGAATGGCGAAGATGGAATAAAACGTCTTACACTGGTCGCACAGCCCGGCGATGCAGGCGGTCCGGTGTTCGACGACAGCGGAAACGTGGTCGGGATGCTTCTGCCTAAGGCCTCTGACGGTCGCACCCTGCCCGACTCGGTCAGTCTTGCCGCCTCGGTTGATCGACTGCGTACAGTCCTGGATAAAGCCGGTGTTGCAGGTCAGCCTGGGCAGGCAGTCGGTGAAATTTCACCAAACGAGTTGAACCGCCGCGCAACCGGAATGACTGTTCTGGTTCACTGCTGGGACTAAGAAACCGTTAGGTTCCACTAATGGCGTCGCCAGACCAGGCGGCGCCATATCTGTTTTCCGAAGCTTCAGAATATGTCCGGTGTGACGCGGATCAGCGTGGGTACCGGCACATCAAACGCCGCACGGATGGCGGATTGCAGGCCGACCCCCGAGTTGGGTTGGGACGACAACGCGCCAAATGCTTCGGCCAGCTTGCAGAAATCTGGATTGCGAGCCTCAACGGCATTCGGCGCAATCTGGCTGCGCACCATGCTGTCTTCAATTTCCTTCAGCTTGCCATTGTCCCACAGAATGATTGGCAGGGACAAACCCAGTTCGACCGCCACGCCCAATTCCTGCATCGTGTACTGGACCCCATAGTCCCCGGCGATCACGGCCGTGGGCTTGCCGCGTCGGGCAATCGCGCCGCCAATGCCCGCAGGCAACGCATATCCCAACGTGCCGAACCCGGTCGGGTGATGCCAGTGATACGGATAGGCCATGTCCCAGAGTTCCTTTGCGACATAGGCAAACTGCGTCATATCCGAGTAAATCATCGTGTCTGCAGGCAAAGCCGCGCGCATCACATCAATCGCTACGGCGATCCCGGGGCGTTCGGCGTCGATTTCGGCCCGCCACTTGGTACGGGCACTGGCCACCTCCTCGGCAGTCCAACCAGTTGCCGGTTTCACCTTATCCAACACCGCCCAAAGCGTTTTCGCAAAGCTTTCACCATCCGCCTGCAGCTTGATCGCTGCACGATGCCGGTCTGACAGAACCTCGGGGTCCAGATCGACGCGGATCAGTTGCGATGTGTGCCCAAGTTTGTCGCGCCAGAGATCTACTTCCCCCAGTTCCGCCCCAACGGCGACAACCAGATCCGCTGACGCAATCACATCGGCGCTGCCCGGTCGTGTCAGCATCGCCCCGAAATCCAGAGCGTAACCGGTGCCAGCCATGCCCCGCCCCGCAAAAGTTGTGAAGCATGCCGCCCCCAGTTGCGTCAATATCTGCCGCCACAGATTTGAATGCGCCCCTCCGCCCAGAATGAACAGGGGGCGGCGCGAGATATACAGCATCGACAGGACCGGCGCGATATCAGGTGGCAGCACTTTTGTTCTGAGCCCGGGCTGATTCGGGAACGGCGCCGGGTCAGCCTCAGCCTCAAGCTGTGCGATCGGCACCTGAATGTGTTTGGGGCGGGGGCGCTTCAGCTCAAACTCTTCGAACGCGCGTTCGACCAGGCCAAAGGCCGCGTCGGCGGTGTTGGCCAGGCAGGACCAATCCGCCACGGTTTCTGCGGCGGCCCGCTGATCCTTCATTTGATGCAGCTGGCCCCGCTGGGCATTTACCTCATCCAGACAGGAGGACAGGACCAGCATCGGGACGGAATCGGAATAAGCCTGCCCCATCGGTGTCATGATATTGCACAACCCTGGTCCGGAAATCACATAAGCCACGCCCGGTTTCCCGGTAGCACGAGCATAGCCGTCGGCCATAAAGCCCGCCCCCTGCTCGTGCCGCGCCAGCACGTGCTTGATGCCCGCCTCTTCGATACCGCGATACATTTCCTGGTTATGTACGCCCGGAATGCCAAAGATCACATCTACGCCATGGTCCCTGAGCATATGCGAGATCTGCGCACCAAGGGTTCTTTTCATCAACTTCTCCAGAATTGAACGGTGAAGATCGCGTAAACCGCCAGCAGTTCAAGCCGACCGACCAGCATACCCGTGATCAGCAGCCATTTCGCCGTATCGCTCAACCCCGCGAAATTGCCGGCCGGTCCGATCTGATTGCCGAGGCCGGGTCCGACATTGGCAAGTGCGGTTGCAGCACCGGACACGGATGTAATGAAATCCAACCCGGTCAGAGCCAGCGCCCAGGACAGCACACCCATCGTCAGCACGAAGAACATGAAGAAGCTCATGACCGAGGTCAAAACATCTCGGCTGATGGGGCGGCCGTCATATTGCGGTGTGAACACGCCGTGTGGCGAACGAATGCGGCTGATCTGGGTTTTGATCGACGCGAACAAAAGCTGATACCGGAATACCTTGATCGAACAGGCCGTAGAGCCCGCGCAGCCACCGATCAGACCGATCAGAAAGAACAGCATAATCGGAAAGTTGCCCCAACCCATGTAGTCTACGCTGGCATAACCCGTGCCGGAAATGATCGAGGTTATGTTGAACAGCGATTCCCGCAAGGCTCTTTCCCAATGGTGCGGGAACACAGTCGTCAGAAAGACGGTCATGACAACAACCAACACCGCAATGGTCGCCAGAAAGGCGCGAATCTGGCTGTCTTGCCAAAGCGAACCGGTGTTGCCATTGGCCAGTTGCACATACCGCACGAATGGCAGTGCAGCCAGGATCATGAAAACGGCAGCGGCATACTCCGTCGGACCCGAGAATACGGCGAATGAGCTGTCATAGTTGGCAAATCCTCCGGTCGCGATGGTCGTCATCGAATGCACGGCGGCGTCGAAAAAACTCATCCCGAAGGCTGCATAGACCAGGGCACAAATCAGAGTCAGTACAACATAGATCATGGAAATCTGCCCGGCGATCTCTTGCGCGCGCGGCAGAATCTTTCCCATGGTCTCAAAGCCTTCCGAGCGGAAGATCTGCATCCCCCCGACGCGCAGTTCGGGCAGGAACACCATCGCAACCACGATGATTCCGATCCCGCCCAACCATTGCAGGATTCCGCGCCACAGCAGCAATCCAGTGGGCATGCCGTCCAGACCCGATAGAACCGTGGACCCTGTCGTTGTCAGGCCGGACATGGCCTCGAAATAGGCGTCAACGAAACGCAGTTCGGTTTCGCCGAACATGAACGGAATGGCGCCAAACACCGGCAGGGCAACCCACACGCCGGTTGTCAGCAGAAAGGTCTGGCGGATTGTCAGCCCCTCGCCCACACCGTTCGAACAGCTCATGGCCAGGACCACGCCGGTCATAACGGTAATGACGGCGCTTTCCAGAAACACATTCCATTCGCCCCGCCCTTCGATCAGGTCAGCAAGCAACGGCAGCAGCATGGTCGCCCCTAGAATGGCGACCAACAGGCCAATCACATATCCAACCGGGCGCATATCCGTCATGAGGCGCAGCGTTGGCGCGCCTGCACGACTGTGTCAAGCGGATGTCGGGATCAACTGTCCGATTTTGGTGCCTGAACTGGCATCGCGGGCGGTTTGGAAGGTGCCCGGGTGCGCCGCACCGGCTGTTCGGCGGCGGTTTTAGGTTTTGCCGCCGCTGGTGCCTCGGATGCCTTGCTTGCTTGACGCGCGACAGGCTTTGGCTTGTCGTCCGGCAGTTTGGTTGTCACTATTTCGGCCGTCTTGCCTGCCTGAGACTTGGGTGCCGCCACTTTGACGGTTTCAGGCTTTGCTGCCGCTTCCGGCTTGACCGCTGGCTTTTTGGGCGTCGGCGCCTTGGCCACAGTAGCGGACGGTTTTGCACTGGCCGGTTTCGGCGTGGCAGCGTTGGCGACCGGCGCTGTTTTAGGTTCCACTTTCTTTGCCACCGGTTTGGGCGTGACAGACGACGCTCTGACAACAGGTGCCTTTGGCGTTACCTGCGCTTTACGTTTTGCCCGGATCTTGGGTTTTACCGCTGGCTTTGCGCGGACTGCTTCCTTAGCAGGTTCCACCGCAGAGGACTCAGACGCTGCCGCACGTAGTGCCTGCAAGGGTACTAAAGGCAACTCGATCGCAGAGCGGGTCATGATTTGCATGATCTTCATCTGATTGACCATGGCATAGCCAGCCACACGCACGGCCGCAGCCTGAAGTTCCAATGGTCCGGAAATCGGGTTCATCTACTAATTCTCCTCTGAAAGCGATGCAGGCAGAGACAAAGCAAAGGGGGTTCCCCGGTTCGGGCCCTTTGGGCGGCAGACCGAATTTGCAATCCAAGGCGTTGCACGTCCCGGCATCCTTTAAGGTGTCGCACCACCTGGTGCGATCATGCTGCATCTGCATTGTCTTGCAGACTACCCAAATATTTGTGCTTGTGCAGAATTTTTGCTGCGGTGCGGCAATAAATCGCCAAGACGCACCCTATTTTCGGAAAACTGCCCTTAAATCAGGCAGATCAACCGACGTGGAACAATGTGGTGAACAGCCGGGGATCCAGACTGGCCGCCGCAAAGGTCGGCCCTTCTGTCAGAATGGACACCGCGTCGTGGCTGTGCAGGCTTTCCTGATGGCTGGCAACTACCCGGAAATCACCGATGTGATGGTCCGCAAGCAGTTCGGCACAGAACAACCGAGCGGCGTCCTCGACAAAAATCGGGTTGGCGGCGTTCAGTTCGGCAAACGCCTGCTCATCTTCGCGCTTGACCATGACCTGCGTCTCGGTCGGAACCGCGCGGCGGCACAGGGTGATCAGATCCTCGAACCACAGGCAATCCGCGTCACAATCGACGACAACTGAAATGCGAGCGACAGACCGCTGCGAATGCGGTGTCGCCAGTTGTCCGCGCGTGGACCGGGCGTGCTCGCTCAATTCCAGCGAACATGGGCAGGTCGAGGAATAGACGTAGTCAAGATGCATGATCTTTAGGCGTTCCCCGCCCCGATCAACCAGTTCCAGCGCGATGTCATAATACTGGTAGCCGGACAGGCCCGAACGCAGGCTTTCCACAATAACCGGATATGAAAACCGCATCTGGATGCGCGCATCCAGACTGTCCAAATCGGTCATATAGTCGTTGAGCGCGGCTTCCATCACCTCAAAGCTGAACGTGCTCTCGGCGTATTTGTAGAATGACCGCATGATCCGGGACATGTTGATGCCCTTTTTCTCGGCCTCAAGGCTTACCGAACCTGTCACCGATGTCTCTAGCGTCAGGTCCTGACCCTTCTTGCGATGAAAGCGAATCGGCAGGCGGAAATTCGAGATTCCCACATGCTGAATCCGCTGTTTGGCACCCCGGATCAGGCTGGACGGACCGTTCTGCAGATCGGGCAGAGAGGCTTTGTACGCCTCACAAACCTTGAAATCCTCGGGGTATTCCCGCGAAAGAGACGGATAATTGACCGGCACAAGCCCCGGGATCAGACGTGCAATCGACGGGTCAAGCTGGCTGATTTCCGCTTCGGTCGCGGATGACGCCCATCGCCGCAAGACGTTAAAGGCCGCCTCGGCTTCGTCACGGTCGGGAGTATTGTCCAGGTCACGGGGATATACGTTCATACGCAGGGTTTCCTTGTGTCGACGCAGGAATATAGCAGGTTTCTGTTCATTTCCAGTCCCCTCTAATACTCACCGGATACCAGACCGGATTGAATAAATCTGCGTGAAACCGTCTATATTCAGCGAAACGCGGCGAGGATTTGATGCCTCGTTTTGGACAACTTGCCCCTTGCTCGGCCGCAGGGGCCTGTCGCAAACAGGATAGCATTGCGAGTGGCGAAGTCACAGGTTGTCCGTAAAAACGTCCAAGACCACTGATGAACGAGGCCGTTATGCGCGACATACTCGATCTGGAGCGATTCCCGCTGGACCAGCCCGGCAGCGAAGCGTGGCAAAGCCTTGTCGAGACCTGTAGTCAGGAGCTTGCACAGCAAGGGTTGTTCAATCTCGAAGGATTGCTGCGCCCGGAGGTCGCCGAGTTCACAGTGTCAGAAATGATACCACGCTTTGATACCGACGCCTTCCTGCATCAGCGCCGCCACAATATCTATTTCAAGAAGATTGAGGAATTGCCCGAAGATCACCCCGCGCTGCAGGAATTCGATACGTCCAACCGGACGCTTTGCGCCGATCAGATTCAGGGTACCGCCCTGCTAAGGCTGTACGAATGGCCAGAATTCGCGCATTTTCTGGCCGCAACGATGAACAAGTCGGTACTGCACGTGATGGACGACCCTCTGGCCCGGGTGAACGTCATGTCCTATCGTGAGGGTCAGGCCCTGAACTGGCATTTTGACCGGTCAGAGTTCACCACAACGATGCTGTTGCAGGCACCGGATCAGGGTGGCGCTTTTGAGTACCGGAAAGACCTGCGCAGTGAAACCGACCCGAACTATGACGGCGTTGCAAAACTGCTGAGCGGCAACGATGAAAACAGTCGGGTTATTTCCCTGAGCCCCGGAACCCTGAACGTGTTCAAGGGCAAGAACACCGCCCATCGGGTGACACCCGTAGCAGGAAGCAAGCCACGAATAATTGCCGTGTTTTCCTATTACGAAAATCCCGGTGTCACGTTTTCGGATACCGAGCGGATGGGTTTCTACGGACGGGCCTGAGGCACGTGCACCCTGCGGCGACTGCAAGCCACAGGGTGCATCTGTCTACTTTTGCGATGCCGCAAGTGCCTGTTGAATGTCCGCCAGAAGATCTGTCGGGTCTTCCAGCCCGATTGAAAGGCGGATCAGGCCCGGCGTGATGCCCAACTCATCCCGCTGCTTCTCACTCAGGCGCTGGTGCGTGGTTGTGGCGGGGTGTGTCGCGATCGACTTCGCATCACCCAGATTGTTCGAGATCACCGGAATGGTCATGGCATTCAGGAATGCAAAGGCTGCTTCTTTTCCGCCTTTGATATCCAAAGACAGAACCGTTCCGCCCTTGCCGCCCAACTGATCCTGAACAAGCGCGTTTTGCGCATGGGTTTTCAGCCCCGGATACAACGTGCGAACCAGAGCAGGATGCCCTTCAAGCGCTTCCGCAACTGTCTGCGCCGTCTCGGCCTGCGCGTTTACGCGCAAGGACATCGTTTCCAGCCCTTTCAGCATGATCCAGGCGTTGAACGGGCTCAGCGCGCCGCCTGTATGCTTGAGATACGGCTCGACCGTGCCACGGATAAATTCCTTAGTGCCGATGATCACACCACCCAGAGCACGCCCCTGCCCGTCTATGTGTTTGGTGGCTGAATACACAACCACGTCGGCACCTTGCTCGATCGCGCGCGAGAAGACCGGGGTCGAGAACACATTGTCGACGACAACCACGGCACCGACCGCATGAGCAAGCCGGGACACTGCGGCAATATCAATGACCTCAAGCGTGGGGTTCGACATGGATTCAAAGAAAACAGCCTTGGTGTCCGGCCGGATCGCAGCCTCCCATGCGGCCAGATCGGTTCCGTCCACAAACGTCACCTCAACGCCATACCGCGTCAGGATGTTTTCAAGAATATACAGACAGGAGCCAAACAACGCCTTGGCCGAAACAACATGGTCACCGGCCTGCAGCATCGACGTCAGCGCGCCGTTCACGGCCGCCATGCCGGAAGCGGTGGCAAACGCATCTTCACCGCCTTCCAAAGCGGCGATGCGCTGTTCAAACATCGCCACAGTTGGGTTGCCATAGCGGGCATAGATGAACTCATCCGGGCCGGATTCGATGAATCGTGCCTCGGCCTGCTCGGCAGTGTCATAGACGAAACCCTGCGTCAGAAAGATCGCTTCGCTGACCTCGTTATACTGGCTGCGGCGAATACCGCTATGAACGGCTTGAGTGCGTTTGTTCCAGGTCTCGCTCATCTTTTTCCTTTCCGCCCCCGGCGCGGGAGGCAAACAAAAAACCCCAGACGCGGCCAAGCGAAAGGGGTCTTTCATCCTGACCTTTTAGCGGTGTTGTTTAGCGTGGCCCGCAATCCGGTAACAAATCGCCACGTAGCTCTTTGCTGCCATACGCCTCGTGCCGCTATTCGTCAAGGCTGCGCTTGGTTCTGTCACGCTTTCGTAACCGCCTCTTGCCGAACCGGCAGAAAGCCGCATGATCGCCGATACACGGAGGAGCCATGACCAACCCAATCGATCTGTATTTCTGGCCAACGCCGAATGGCTGGAAGGTTTCCATTGCCCTGGAAGAGATGGGCCTGCCCTACACAACCCATCTGATCAATATCGGCAAGGGTGATCAGTTCGACCCCGAATTTCTGAAGATTTCGCCGAACAACCGCATGCCCGCAATTGTCGACCCCGACGGCCCGGGCGGCGCCCCGGTTTCGGTCTTCGAAAGCGGCGCGATCCTGATGTATCTGGCCCGCAAGACGGGCCGGTTCTATGGCGAAACCGAGCGTGATCGCATTGCCGTCGAAGAATGGCTGATGTGGCAAATGGGCGGCGTCGGCCCCATGGCCGGTCAGGCGCACCACTTCCTGAAATACGCCCCGAACATGGATCCGCCGCAGGACCACCCCTATCCCAAGGACCGCTACCGGGCAGAGGTTGGACGTCTGTATGGCGTGCTGGATCGACGGCTAGCCGAAAACGAGTACGTCGCGGGCGACTTCTATTCCATCGCCGACATGTCGATCTGGGGCTGGGCCAGCCTGTGGGAAGGTCAGCAGCAAGTGCTTGAGGACAAGCCCCATTTTGCGCGCTGGCTGGAAACCGTCAGCGCCCGCCCCGGCGTGCAGGCCGGGCGCGCGCTGCATGCCGATTTGCGCGGGGATCACCGGGACAAGCAGTCGCAAGGGGTGCTATTCAAGCGGTGATGGTTTTCGGAAGTCGTTTTGGGTTCTCAATGATCATCTTCTGTTTTTGCCTTGGCCATACCAAAGACCGCTAGCGAAACAGGAATTCAGGCTCCGCCGGCAAAGGCATCAGCTTGTTTTTCCGGAGACCCTTGTGCATTTGCGCAGCATTGCTGCCGTCCGTACGCATCCGGGCGGTCAGGACAAAAGCCGCATGCCCTGTCTCTGTTGTTTGAGCTGGGCCGACGGAACGCTCTGTCTTTTTGAGATGCACGCCAATCGGTTTTTTCGACCGCGCAGAGCGGAAGTTTGGAACCGAATGCTGTTTCCGATCTGTTTCTTCCTCCGACCGTGACAACTCAACGCCCTTCTGCTGCTGCAATTCTGAGAGGTACGTTGTTGCAATCCCAAGGTGCCTGCGTTCGAAGGAATATGCATTCAGTGCCTCCTCGATCATTCTGGCGGTGTGTACATATCCTTTTGATCGCGTGAACTCTGAAAGTTCGACAAGACGATCGTGGATCTGGCTCTCATCCGGTCGGACATTTTTTTTGAGCGATCCATTTTTTGTTACGTTGGGCATCCGGACTGACTTCGAGAAGACGTTGAGTGGTGCGCGGTCAAGCCCAGGCTCTGACAAAGGCCGACGCGCAAAGATGCTTGCAAGTACCCTTCCGGCATCGGAGAGTCGACCAACCGGCGTCAAAGCGGCGGAAAAGCGCCTCATACTCACATATGGATCATAATGCACGTATCCATCAGCGCCGGACCGCAAGTCTTGCAACCGGCAAGCGTCCACTTTGTCCGTATGGCAGACCTATCCCTCCCCCCGCACCAGCACATCCAGCATCCCCGAGATATCCTCGATCTCTTCCGCGATCACATGGGTCACCGAATGCGCCCGCTGCATCCGGCCCGTTACCCTCAACAACCGCCCCGAGATCACCGCGCGGCGGAATTGTTCGTAGATCTTGCGCCAGACCACCACGTTGACGATGCCGGTCTCATCCTCAAGCGTGACGAATATCACCCCCTTGGCCGTCCCCGGTCTCTGCCGCAAGATCACCAGCCCCGCCACCGTCACGCGTGCACCTTCGGGCGGGGCGTTCAGTTGGCAGGCGGGCAGGCACGCGGGCGGGCGCGGCCAATCGCTGTTTTGATCTGTGGGGCGAACAGGGACAACAAGCATGAGAACAAAAATAGAACAAATGACAAGAAAGTCCAGTCGCGGCACGCCGAGTCGCAAATGAGGCTGGAAAGAGCTAAATGCCTTGACTAAGGAAGGTTTCGAACATCGCAAAAGGAAGACGCACGCAATGGCAAAGATCACCTATGTCGAGCATGGCGGTACCGAACACACTGTCGAGGTCGCCAACGGACTGACCGTCATGGAAGGGGCCCGTGACAACAACATTCCCGGCATCGAGGCCGATTGCGGCGGCGCCTGCGCCTGCTCGACCTGCCATGTCTACATTCACCCCGACTGGGTCGAGAAAATCCCGGCCAAGGACGACATGGAAGAAGACATGCTGGACTTTGCCTATGAACCCGATCCGGCCCGCTCGCGACTGACCTGCCAGATCAAGGTCACGGATGCTCTGGACGGTCTGGTCGTGCAGATGCCGGAAAAACAGATCTGATGCCAGCCAGACCGGTCGTCGCCGTCGCAATCGCACTCGGTGTATGTCCGGTCACGGCACAATCGCAGCAACCGTGGCAATATGAACCACTGGGCTCGGCCGAATACTCCGAACCCACGGCGCGATACCCCCATGGTGTTCTGGGTGATCAGATTGAATACGGCGCGCTGGTCCTGCAATACGCACCCGGATCGACGCAGTATACTATACGGCTGCCAGAAGAACGTGTTTTCGAAGACATCCGGCCGCGCCTGGTCGACGTTGACAACGACGGCCGTCGCGAAGCCCTTGTCGTCGAAAGCCATCGCGACAAGGGTGCCCGGCTTGCAATCTACAACGGCGGCGGCCTGATCGCGGCCACGCCCTACATCGGCACCCGTTTCCGCTGGCTCGCACCGGTCGGCGCTGCGGACCTGGACAACGACGGCCATGTCGAAATCGCCTATGTCGATCGCCCTCATCTTGCGAAAACGCTACGGATCTGGCGTTTCGAGAACAACCAACTGACCGAGATCGCAACAATTCCCAATCTGACGAACCATCGCATCGGCGAAGATTTCATCTCTGGCGGCCTGCGCTTCTGCGGGGACACTCCCTCGCTGATACTGGCCGACGGCAACTGGTCTCGTATTGTCAGCGTCACGTATGACAAGGGCTGGCAATCAACAGATCTGGGACCGTTCCGGGGCCGCGACAGCATTTCCCAAGCCCTTAACTGCTGATCCGCCCCTTCATCTGGCCAAAAATATCCTGGGGGTGAGGCCGCAGGCCGAGGGGGCAAAGCCCCCTGATCAAGAACCCGTGACGGGCGCAGCCCGCCACGAGACCTCTGCCAGAGCTTACAGTGCCCGCCAGCCGATATCCCGCCGACAGAAACCCTCCGGCCAGTCTATCGCATCAATCATCGCATAAGCCCTGTCACGCGCGTCCTGCAACGACCCGCCACGTGTCGTGACATTCAGAACCCGCCCGCCCGACGCCGCAATCCGCCCTTCAAAAGACTTGGTTCCGGCATGGAACACCATGTTCTTGCTGTCTTCCGGCAGGTCATCCAACCCCCGGATCACCGAACCTTTTTCATAGGTCCCCGGATATCCCTCTGCAGCCAGGACAACCGTTATCGCATGATCATCTGCCCAATTCACTTGTGTATCGCGCAAACGCCCCTCGGCGGCTGCGTGCATCAGGTCCATCGCCTGCGCGCCAAGTCGCATCATCAGAACCTGGCATTCCGGATCGCCGAAACGAACATTGTATTCGACCAACCTCGGCTGCCCATCCCGGATCATCAACCCGGCATAAAGCACGCCCTGAAACGGCATCCCGCGACGCTTCATCTCGGCCATGGTCGGGCGCACAATCTCTTCCATCGCACGCGCTTCGACTTCGGCGTTCAAAACCGGTGCGGGAGAGTATGCGCCCATGCCGCCGGTGTTCAGCCCAGTATCGCCCTCTCCAACCCTTTTGTGGTCCTGCGCAGTGCCAATGGACAGGATATCTTCACCGTCACAAAGCACGAAAAGCGAGGCCTCTTCGCCCTCCATGAACTCTTCAATCACGACCTCGGCTCCGGCACCGCCAAAAGCGCCGCCGAACATGTCGTCGATGGCCGCCAGCGCGGTGTCCTCGTCCATTGCCACGATCACGCCCTTGCCCGCAGCCAGACCATCCGCCTTGACGACAATGGGCGCACCCTGGGTCCGGATGTAGTCCTTGGCTGGACCGGCCTCGGCGAACCGGGCATAAGCCGCTGTCGGGGCACCCGCGGCATCGCAAATTTCCTTGGTAAAGCTCTTTGACGCCTCAAGTTGTGCGGCACCGGCCGACGGTCCAAATACCAGAACCCCCGCTTCCCGCAACCGGTCGGCAACACCTGCCGCCAAAGGGGCTTCGGGCCCAACGATCACGAAATCTATCGCGTTTTCTTCGGCAAAGCTGACAACCGCGCCACCGTTTTCGATATCCAGCGCCGCGCAATCGGCGATCTGCTCGATCCCGGCATTTCCGGGTGCCACGATCAGACGGTCGCATTTGGGGTTCTGCAGCACCGCCCAGGCCAGACTGTGCTCACGCCCGCCGCTGCCGAGAATAAGGATGTTCATGAATGCTCTCCGATCTGCTTGGCCTTGCCTGCGCGGCGTTCTAAGCTGGGTGAGCATTTGAAACAAGGCGCTGAAATGTCCGACCTGCTAGACGACCCAATTCCCGGCCAGAATACCCCTGAATACACCGTTTCGGACATCTCGGGCGAAGTGAAACGGACCCTCGAAGGAGCGTTTGGCCGAATCCGTGTGCGCGGCGAGGTCGGTCGCGTCTTCAAAGCACGTTCGGGGCATTTGTACTATGACATAAAGGATGACCGGAACGTCCTGGCTTGCACAACCTGGAAAGGTCAGGTTTCCGGCCTCTCCGTTGTGCCCGAAGAAGGTCTTGAAGTTGTCGTCACCGGACGGCTGACCGCCTTTGGCGCGCAATCAAAATACAATCTGAACGTCGACGAAGTTGCGGTTGCCGGACAAGGCGCGCTGATGGCGTTGCTGGAAAAACGCAAGAAACAGCTTGAGTCGGAAGGCCTGTTTGCGCCCGAACGCAAGACTCACCTGCCTTACCTGCCCCAGATCATCGGCGTTGTGACCTCTCCTTCCGGCGCGGTGATCCGCGACATCCTGCACCGGCTGCGCGACCGGTTCCCGCGAAAGGTACTGATCTGGCCGGTTGCAGTTCAGGGCGCCAACTGCGCGCCCGAGGTCGCGCGGGCAATCGAAGGGTTCAATCGGCTGACGCCCGGCGGCGCTTTGCCACGCCCTGATCTGATCATTGTTGCGCGCGGTGGCGGCTCGATCGAAGACCTTTGGGGATTTAACGAAGAAATCGTCGCGCGGGCTGCCGCTGCATCCGCGATTCCACTGATTTCAGCCGTGGGGCATGAAACGGACACGACCCTGATCGACTTCGTCTCGGATCGTCGGGCCCCTACGCCCACCGCCGCCGCCGAATTGGCGGTACCTGTGCGGCTGGAATTGTTGGCCTGGACCGGCGAACAAGGCGCGCGTTTGTCGCGGGCGGCAACGGATGCCGTGCAACGCCGTTCGCAGCGCTTAAGGGATTTGTCACGCGCGCTGCCAAGGGCTGACAGCCTGCTCGACACGCCAAGGCAACGCCTGGATCAGGTCTCGGACCGCCTGCCCAACGCCCTGATCCGCGGTGTTCAGAACCGGCGCGTCAAATTGCTGGACACATCCGCACATTTGCGCCCGTCAACCCTTCGCGGGATTGTCGAAACCCGCCGCGACCGATGGCGCAACCTGACTTCACGCCTGTCTCTGCGTCCGATCAGACAGGAACTGAAAAACCGCACCGAAAACCTGAACCGATTGTCAGAGCGTCTGAATACAGCGCACAAATCCCGGCTGGACAGGCTGCGTCAACAATTGGACGCGACCGACCGGCTGCGCGAAACGCTCAGTTACAAAGCGACGCTGGAACGAGGGTACGCTGTGGTTCGCGCAGAAGGTGCGGTTGTCACCACCAAGTCGCAGGCAGCCGGGCATCCTGTTCTTGAGATCGAATTTTCTGATGGTCGTCTGACAACCGGCGGATCGGCCAAACCTGCCTCCAAAAAAACCAAACCCGACGCCCCGGATCAGGGATCGCTTTTCTGACTCATGCTGACAATCTGGGGTCGCAAAACATCATCCAACGTTCAGGCGCTGATGTGGTGTGTCGGCGAACTGGGCCTGCCGTTTCGCCGCCATGACGTCGGACATGAATTTGGCGGGCTGGACAGCGATGCCTTCGCGGCCCTCAACCCAAACCGGACAATTCCGGTGGTACAGGACAACGACGACACAACAATTTGGAAAACGGGCGCGATCCTTCGATACCTCGCTGCACGCTATGCTGATGACAGTTTCTGGCCCGACGACCCGGTGCGACGTGCAACGGTCGATAGATGGGCGGAATGGGCCAAGCTGAACGTCGCCATGAATTTTACCGTGCCGGTCTTCTGGCGAGTCGTTAGAACGGCGCCCTCCGTCCGGGATGAAACAGCGATCACCGCTGCCCTGCATGTGCTGGAAGACAAGCTGGCCATTGCCAACCAACAATTGTCGCATAGCGCTTATATCGCAGGGACCAGTTTCACGCTGGCCGACATCCAGTTGGGCCACATTTTGTACAGGTATTTTGACATCGACATCCCGCGCGCACCGTTCAGGCACCTACGGCGATACTATGAAACCCTGTCGGCCAGACCGGCCTATCGCGATCACGTCATGATTAACTACGAAAGCCTGCGTGCGCGTTAATCAAAGTCTCAAACTCCGATTTCCGGGCCATAGCACACCATTTCTTCGCCACGGTCATCAGCCTCGTACAGTTCAGTCTCCTGAGGGTCGCCCTCGAACTGCGCAATCAGCCTTCCACCCGATCTGGTGAACAACCAGCATTGAGGATCCGGTCGGTCTTCATAGACGAAACATATCTGTTGATTTTGCTCGTACCAGACACCTTCCTTGCAATCGCCATCCAGAAACGACCAGATGACCCTGCGCCCGGGCAGATAGCGTTCCACCCCATATACCTGCCCCTGGAACCCATAAAACAGGGTCTTGCCGCGTGTGTATTCGTCGAACTCTGCAGCCGATAGCGCAGTCTGCGCGGTTGCGGCCTGCGCGGACGCAATCAGAAGAATCACCAAATGCCTCAACATGGTTTCATATTGTCAGATGCCGCAATCCGACGCCAACCAGCATTCTGCGACCGGTTTCCTTGACGTTACCGGTTGAGTTGCCCGGCACATCAGGCTGACACTGCATCAGAACCAACAGCCGACACTGGCAGGAGAGTAAGGGATGACAACAACGCTGTTCTGGATCGCCGCATTGTTTGCAGTCGCCTACCTTCCGATGTCTCCAAAACCGGCCAGCCTAGTGCGAACGGCATTCAAGACCGGATCGGTTGCCATCCTGGCGCTGATCGCAGCGGTTGCCGGCGCCCCTTCCCTGCTGATCCTGGCCCTGGTGTTGTGTGCCGTCGGGGATGCTTTGCTGTCGCAAGAGACCGAGGCGACTTTCATCGCCGGGGTCGGTGCTTTTGCCGCCGGGCATCTGGCTTATATTGCCCTGTTTCTGACCCACGCCAGCAGCGATCCGGCGCTGATCCTGGACCGGCCGGGATTGGTCTGGTCGCTGGTTCTGCCGGGCATTGTCGCGGCGACACTTCTGGCACCACGAACTGGTGATCTGAAAATCCCGGTGCTTTGCTATATCCCGATCATTCTGGGCATGGGGATCACGGTTCTGAGCCTGCCCGAGACCGGAGCATTACGCTGGGCCCTTCCCGGAGCGCTGGCCTTCATCGCATCCGACCTGATCCTGGCCACAGAAAAGTTCCTGCTTCCGCCCCGGCATCCCGCAATGGCCCTGACCCCATATCTGGTCTGGCCGCTTTACTGGGGCGCACAAGCTGCATTGCTGCTTGCGTTTCTCTGACCCTTTGCAACTGCCGCAAATCCGCATTAGGTGAAGAGAACACCTGCGGAGACCAAAGATGGCGTTTTTCTCAAAGCTCAAGGATCGGCTGTTCAAATCCTCGTCCCGGCTGGAACAGGGGCTTGATGCGATTGTCGAAGATGGCGGCGAAGAAACGACCGCCCCCGATCCGGTCATCCCCGAACCAGAGCCTGAGCCTCAGCCCGTCCCCGAGGTTCCCGAACCGGCCCCGACCCCCGAACCGGTCCCCGCCCCTGAACCGGCCCCCGCCCCGCAACCGGTCGAAACACCTTCTCCGGCGGACCCTACGCCGGCTCCGCCGCCGCCCGAAGCAACCCCGGCGCAGCGCAAGGGTGTTCTGGGACGGCTGTTCAATCGGGGCGACACTCAGGTCGTGGTACGACGCACGCTTGACGATGACATGCTTGAACAGCTTGAAGAGTTGCTGATCGCCTCGGACATGGGGGTGGATACCGCACTGCGTGTCACCGCCAACATGGCCGAAGGTCGTTTTGGCCGCAAATTGTCGACCCAGGAGATCAAGCAACTTCTGGCGCAGGAAGTCACCCGTGTGATGGAACCTGTTGCAAAGCCGCTGCCCATCTACCCCAAGCGCCCACAGGTGGTTCTGGTTGTTGGCGTCAACGGATCCGGCAAAACCACAACCATCGGCAAGCTGGCAAGCCAGTTCAAGTCCGCAGGTAAGAAAGTGGTCATCGCCGCAGGCGACACCTTCCGCGCCGCCGCGGTCGAACAGCTTCAGGTCTGGGGCGACCGCGCTGGCGTGCCCGTCCTGACCGCGCCCGAAGGCTCGGACCCGGCTTCGCTGGCTTTCGACGCCCTGACCCGTGCGCAGAATGAAGGGGCGGACCTTCTGATGATCGATACAGCAGGCCGCCTGCAAAACCGTGCCGACCTGATGGAGGAACTGGCCAAGATCGTCCGCGTCATCCGCAAGGTCGATGACACCGCCCCGCACAACACCCTTCTGGTCCTCGACGCCACCACCGGCCAGAACGCGCTAAGCCAGGTTGAAACCTTCCGTAAACTGGCCGATGTCTCCGGCCTTGTGATGACCAAGCTGGACGGCACGGCCAAGGGTGGTGTTCTTGTGGCGCTCGCTGACAAGTTCGGTCTGCCCATCCACGCCATTGGTGTCGGCGAACAGATCGACGACCTGGCCCCATTCGACCCGGAAGAATTCGCCGCCGCCCTCACTGGCCTCGACAAGGGCTGATCCGCCCCTTCATCTGGCTGAAAATATCCTCGGGGGGTGTGGGGGGCAGACAGCCCCCCAACCCTTTCCACCCAGCAAAAGGCCGAAAGTTGAGCGACTGGCTGATTTCCCTCGAAGGCACCGAAGCGGGCCACCAACTTGCGCTGGGACTGGCGCTTATGGCGGCATTCCTGCACGCGGTCTTCGGAGCATTGCAGAAAGGGCGTCACGACCCCTGGCTGTCACGTGGCGCGATTGACATCTGCTACTGCCTGATGGCCGCGCCCTTTGCCTTTTTCGTCGTGCCCTGGCCCGAACCTTATATGTGGCCCATCTTCGCAGTCGTCTGGCTGATCCACATCGCCTACAAGACCTTGCAGGCGCTGGCCTACACCAAAGGCTCCTACACCGTGGTCTACCCGGTGGTGCGCGGCACCGGCCCCCTGTTCACCGTTATTGGTGCCTACCTGCTGTTCGGCGAGACATTTTCGACCACGCAGTGGTTCGGCGTCGCGGTGTTACTGGCCGGTATCTTCGGATTGGCCGGATACAACCTGCGCTATCTCGAGACGAACCGCGAAACGCTGGGTATCGCCTTGTTTCTGGCCGTCGTAACCGGGCTGTTCGTAGCGCTTTATACAACCTATGACGCCTATGGCATTCGTGCGACCGCCGATCCGTTCACATTCCTGGCCTGGTTTTTCATGATCGACGGGGCGGCAATGCCGATTTATGCCTTCCTCAGATGGCGGGCCATGATCCATCGCCCTGCGATTGGCCCACTGATGCTGCGCGGGCTCGCGGGCGGTATCATCGCCCCATTGTCCTTCGGGGCCATCATGCTCGCCACACGGCTGGACAAAGTGGGCGAGGCCGCGGTGCTTCGCGAAACCTCGACCGTGTTCGCGGCCCTGATCGGATGGCTGGTGCTGAAAGAGACCGTCGGCCCCCGGCGTATTGCCCTGATGGCCTTGATTGCATTGGGTGCAGTAATAGTTGAAATGGGCGGGTAAGCAGCAGGACAGAATCATGACAGGTAACAAAGAAATCAACCCGTTTCTGAAACAGGTGCTGGAACTGGGCCCGCCTCTGGCCTTCTTCTTCATCTATCTGCGCCTGCGTGACGACAGTTTCCTGATCGGCGGCATCGAATATTCCGGCTTCATCATAGCGACGATCATCTTTGTACCGCTGATGCTGGGTGCCATGGGCATATTGTGGTTTCTGACCGGAAAACTCAGCCGGATGCAGATCTTCACGGCCTTCATGGTGATCTTTTTCGGCGGTCTGACGGCCTGGTTCAATGATGAGCGGTTTTTCAAGATGAAAACCACGCTGGTCTACGGCTTCTTCTCGGTCATCCTGGGCATCGGTCTTTTGCAGGGGAAATCCTATCTCGCCTATGTGCTGGACGAGATGCTGCCCATGCGCCATCAGGGCTGGATGATTTTGACACGTCGCCTCTGTGGCTGCTTCGCCCTTTTGGCAATCGCCAACGAAGTTGTCTGGCGAACCTTGTCGACCGATCTCTGGGTCAAAATCGAAACCTTCGGGTTTCCGATTGCCCTGATGGTCTTTCTGATGCTGCAATTCAACCTGCTGCAAAGCTATATGGACGACCCGGATCATCAATAGGTTCCGACAGCGGACATCACAAAACCGTGAACATGCCCGCATTGGCGCCAAGTATTCTGTCTGAAATCCGGCAATTACCCACAAACAGCTTGGCTAAGCGCCAAAGCTGTGAAGAATGGGGTAACCACTCACCACCCCCATCCGGAGCCCCGTACACTTATGACGGCCTTCCCAAACAGCGGCTTTCTTGCCGAAGCATCTGACCGCCTGAAAGCCATGCTTACCGCGCAGGCTACCGAAATTTCACTGAACGACGGAGATACCCTTTTCGAACAGGGTGACGAGGGCAACGCGCTCTATGCCATTCTGGAAGGCACACTCGAAGTGTCCTTTTTGGCGATGAGCGGCCGAAAGCTCACGCTGACGCTGATGCGTCCGGGTGAGATCTTCGGCGAAATCGCCCTGTTTGATAACGGCCCGCGTACCGCCACCATTTCCGCTGCCGAACCCTCGCGTGTCCTGCGCGTGCTGCGCAACGATGTGCTGCGTCAAATACGACAGCACCCCGATCTGGCCGAGGACATGATCCGTCTGGCAGGTCTGCGCATGCGCTGGATGGGCTCGCAGCTGAACGAGCAGGTCTTTCTGCCGATGCCGATCCGGCTGGCCCGCAAACTGCTTCACCTTTCGGAGCTTCAGGACAATCCGGCAGACAGGATAACCCTGTCGCAAAGCGAACTTGCCGAATTCGTGGGCGCCACGCGCGAAGCGGTGTCCAAGACCATATCCACCTGGAAACGTGACAATATCGTTCAGGCGTCACGGGGTGGGTTGCTGATCCAGGACTTCGATGCATTGCAGGAACTGGCCGAATCCGACCTGATCTGACGCCTGTGACCTGCTTCACATACATGCGGCGACGTTAACACTAAATTAATAACTGTTACCGTAGGAGGTCAGAGAATCATCCCCGATATCTGTCCACTGACCTCTCCCTGTACCAGAGCCATACGTCCTTCTCAGGCGTATGGCTCACCTTTTCCATCAGCAATTTCAGATAAAAAAGGGCCGGAGTTTACACTCCGGCCCGATTACCTTTTTGCGCCTTGGGTCACTCACCAAGGCTGAGTGCGACGAACCGGGGTTCACCTCCGCGGCGCACCAACAGCAGCAGGGACTTGCGCCCGGCCTCTCGTGCTTCTTCCATCCGTGTTTCGAGGTCACTGACGGATGTCACTTTTTGCTGACCGGCCTCGGTAATCAGATCACCGGCCCGCAATCCCTTGGCATAGGCTTCAGACGCCTCATCAACTTCGCTGACGACCAACCCGTCGGCTTCGGCGTCCAGACCAAGGTCTTCCCGCAGCTTGTCGGTCAGCGGGGAAATAGTCAGCCCCAGGATCTCGGAGTTTTCGTCCTCATCGTCCGTTTGCGCGGGCTCATCTCCGTTTTCCACCCGTTCAGCATCCTCGCGACGACCCAGAGTGACCAGTACGGTCTGTGTACCGCCGTCGCGATGGACAACGACGCGAACGGACTTGCCGACCGTTGTTTCCCCCACCTGACGCACCAACCCGCGCGTGTCTTCCACTTCGACGCCATCAAAACTCAGGATCACGTCACCCGCCTTCAGCCCGGCTTCTTTTGCCGGCCCCTCGGGCACGTCGCTGATCAGGGCGCCACCGGGCTTCTCCAGCCCCATGGCTTCGGCCATGTCTTCGGTCACGTCCTGAATGCGCACACCCAGCCAACCGCGACGTGTCTCGCCGAATTCGCGCAGTTGATCGACAACCTTGACCACCACATTCGAGGCCATGGAAAAGCCAATACCGATGGACCCGCCATTGGGTGACAGGATCGCGGTGTTCACACCAATGACCTGACCATCCATATTGAACAGCGGCCCACCCGAGTTGCCCCGGTTAATAGCTGCATCAGTCTGAATGTAGTCGTCGTAAGAGCCGCTGAGCGCGCGGTTGCGCGCCGATACGATACCGGCCGAGACCGAGAATCCCTGCCCCAGCGGATTGCCCATGGCAATCACCCAGTCACCAACGCGCGCCGTGTCGCTGTCACCAAACTTTACATATTTGAGCGGACCGGTCGCTTCGACCTTAAGCAGTGCGATGTCGGTCTTTTCGTCCGTGCCGATCACCTTGGCCGGCAACTCCTTTACGGGTTGCCCGTCACCGGGAAAGAATTCGACAAGGATTTCGTCCGCTTCGGCGATGACGTGGTTGTTGGTTACAATGAACCCGTCTTCGGAAATCACAAACCCGGAACCCAGCGCATTGCTGCGGCGTGGGAGGTTCTCATCGCCGTCACCGTTACGGTCCTGAAACTCGCGAAAGAAGTCTTCGAACGGTGACCCTTCGGGCACGATCCCGCGCGGACCGGTCTGTCCCTCGATCAGCGTGCTGGTCGTGATGTTGACAACCGCGGGGCTGATCTTTTCTGCCAGCGGCGCAAGGCTTTCGCCCCGGGCCTGAACGGCAACGGTCTGGGCCAGAACCAACACCATTGCGGCAAAGGCCAACCACATCCACCGCACCATAAAAACCGCGTCTTCACGCCCGAGGGAAATACTGCGTGCTTTTGCCTGCACCTGGGGTCTCCTTGTCGAATTATTCAGGTGGCCACTCTCGCGCGGCCCTTCTTACGGACTAATGTAGTCAGTTTGACCTGTCCCGCAACTCAGGATCGCGTGGAAATCACCGGCAAGTGAGATGTCCTGCTCAAAAGCCCAGCTGATAGGCACCCCACAGAAGGATCAGCCCGCTGATCACGCACAAAAGACCCGTAATTCGCCGTGCCTGCTCGGGCAGGGTCCGCAGGGTTTCCAGCATCCGTTCGATAAGCGAAGGGGCCAGCGCATAGGCCAGCCCCTCGACAATCAGCACCAGCCCGAAGGCCAGAAGGATCATACCCATTACCGGCCGCCCTGACCTGTAGGCGATTTCAGGTAATTAAAGAAATCCGAGTCCGGGCTCAGCACCATTGAACTGTTGCCGCCGCCCAGCGCGCGCTCATATGCGGAAAGCGAGCGATAGAACTCGAAAAACTCCGGATCCTTGCCAAAGGCTTCGGCGAAAATCGCGTTGCGTTCAGCGTCAGCTTCACCACGAATGATCTCGGCTTCACGGTTGGCGTCCGAGACCAGTTCGACCACGGTCCGGTCAGCCTGCGCGCGTACACGCTGGGCCGCTTCGTTACCACGGGCGCGTTCGTCAGTGGCTTCACGCTCCCGCTCGGCTTTCATCCGGTCGAACGTAGCCTCAAGGTTCGCCTGCGGCAGATCGGTGGCCTTTAGGCGCACGTCGATCACGTTAACGCCCAGCGCCTGCGCTTCGGCAATCGCGCTGTTGCGGATGCGCAGCATCAGGGCAGCACGGTCCGAACTCAGGATGTCGCGCGACGAAACCGAACCCAGAACTTCGCGTGTTTCAGCGCGCAGGATACGGTCCAGACGATCCTCGGCCACTGGAACGCCACCGACACCAACGGCCTGACGGAACTGGTTCAGATCGGCAATCCGATAACGGGCGAAAGCATCGACCACAAGGCGGCGATCGTCCAATGGTGTCACCTCAAGCGGCTGCACGTCGATCGAAAGGATGCGGTCGTCATAACGCACCACTTCGTCGAAAACCGGCAGCTTGAACGCAAGGCCTGGCTCTTCCTTGACGTTTACGACCCGTCCAAAACGTAGAACAAGGGCGCGTTCACGTTCGTCGACGATAAAGATCGACGACAGTCCGGCAACGACCAGGATGACGAGAACGATCAGAATAATGGGTGACTTACGCATCAGTTGCTCCCCTCGGCCTGATTACGGCGCAGCTCGTTCAGCGGCAGATACGGCACAACGCCCTGCCCCTGCCCGGTCGAGTTCTCGTCCAGAATGATCTTGTCCACGTCACCCAGAACCTGTTCCATCCGTTCAAGGTACAGACGTTTGCGGGTTACATCCGGGGCTTTGGAATACTCTTCCAGAACCGCGCTGAAGCGGCTGGCTTCACCCATCGCACTGTTGATCTGCTGGGCTCGGTAGGCTTCGGCTTCTTCCAGAACCTGTGCGGCTTCACCGCGCGCCTCGGCGAGTACGCGGTTCGCATAGGCGTCGGCGACGTTCTGAAGGCGGTCACGCTCTTGCGCGGCCGCCTGAACGTCGCGGAACGAAGCAATCACGTCCTGCGGCGGGTCGGCCTTGTCGAAGTTCACACGAATGATGTTCACGCCCGAGTCGTAGCTGTCCATCGTCGCCTGGATCAATTCTTGCAAACGATCAGCGATGATACCCCGGTCGCGGTTCAGGATCGGGGCCAGTTCGCTTTGCGCGATGATTTCCCGCATCGCCGATTCCGACACCGCGCGAATTGTCTGGCGTGGATCGCGCAGGTTGAACAGGAATTTGGCGGGATCGTTGATGTTCCAAACGACCTGATAGTCGATATCCACCACGTTTTCGTCGCCGGTCAGCATCAGACCATCATCACTGCCGCGCGTGCCGCCCATATCCTCGGTCTGTTCGCGGGTAACCGGAATAACCTCGGCGGTCACAACCGGCCAGGGTGCAAAGTTCAGACCCGGATTCCCAACGGCCGAGAATTCACCCAGGAACAACTCAACCGACTGTTCTTCCGGTTTTACGGTATAGAAGCTGGCAGCCGCCCAAAGGCCTACTGCGACCAGAGCGCCAATAACCACCGTGCCTTTGGTGAAGACCGGGCCACCGCCACCTGCGCCCTGACCGTTGCCGCCACGGCCACCGCCGCCACGACCACCCATCAGCACGCGCAGCTGCTCCTGGCCTTTCTTCATCAGCTCGTCGATCTCGGGGATCTGCGGGCCATCTCCTTCGGGGGGCTTGCGCCCATCACCGTTGTTACCCCGATTTCCTCCGCCGCCCGAGGAGCCTCCGCCCCCCCAGGGGCCGCCGCTGTTGCCCGCCATATGTGTCTATTCCTTCGTTTAGGCCCGTGTGATCACGGGGTCCCTTGTAACTTGTGTGCGCGCGGTTGCAAATCAAGCAGTGCGCACAGGTTGCCGCATTGTAACAAGTTCTTCCGCCATTACCGGATGAACCGCAACCGTACGGTCGAAATCTTCTTTGGTCGCGCCCATTTTGACGGCGATCCCGGCCAGTTGAATCATCTCGCCCGCACCTGGTGCTACGATGTGACAGCCCAGCACCTTGCGGGTCGCCTGGCTGACGATCAGTTTCATCAATACCCGCTGCGTGCCGCCGGCGAAGGCTTTCTGCATCGGCTTGAAGGATGTCGCGTAAACTTCGACCGGCTCCTGTGCCGCAGCCTCTTCCTCGCTTAGTCCGACGGTTCCGAATTCCGGTTGCGTGAAGATCGCCGTCGGGATCAGTTCATGATCAACCGGGGTCGGGTTGCCTTTGAACACAGTTTCCACAAAGGCCATGCCCTCGCGAATGGCGACCGGCGTAAGGTTCACGCGATCAGTTACATCACCGATGGCATAGATCGAGGGCACGCCGGTCTGACTGTACTCATCCACCACAATCTCGCCCTTGCGACCCCGTTCGACGCCCAGTGCCTCAAGCCCCAGATTATCCGCATTCGGAGCCCGGCCAGTCGCGTACATGACAACATCGAACCGATCTTCAGTGCCGTCAGTGGCCTTTACCCGGATCTTGTCATCTTCCTTGGTCATCTCCAGCACGTTGGTGCCAAGGCGCACATCGATGCCGTTCTGGCGCATCTCTTCGCAGATCAAACCACGCGCTTCTTCATCGAAGCCACGCAGGATTTGCGCACCGCGATAGAACTGGGTGGTCTTGACCCCCATCCCGTTCATGATCCCGGCAAACTCGCTGGCGATATAGCCGCCACCAACGATCAGGATGGATTCGGGCAGCTTGTCGAGGTGGAAAATTTCGTTTGATGTGATCGCTAGGTCAGAGCCCGGAAATTCGGGCACCACAGGGCGTCCGCCGGTGGCGATCAGGATGTGCTTGGCCGTCTTGCGTGTCCCATCCGCCAGCTCAACCGTGTGGGAATCGACCACAGTGGCGCGCTGGTCAAAGCTTTCGACACCGTTGTTTTTCAGAATGTTGCGATAGATACCTTCCAGCCGGTCCAGTTCCGCCACCAGTTTGCCATGGAATGTATTCCAGTCTAGCGCACCCGGCTGAACATCCCATCCATAGGCCTGCGCATCGTCTACCATGCCGGAAAACTCGCTGGCGAAAACCATCAGCTTTTTTGGAACACAGCCCCGGATCACACAGGTTCCGCCATACCGATCCTCTTCCGCCAGCGCCACCTTGGCGCCGGTCTCACCAGCGGCCACGCGTGCTGCACGGACCCCGCCCGAGCCGCCACCGATAACGAAAAGATCATAGTCAAAGCTCATACCGGGTTCCTTTGTTCAGTTTGCCTGAAGGGTTCTGGATATCTGGGCGCGGAAAATCGTCTGCCAACCCCTAAGGATCAGGAATTCGGGTTTCTCTCTCGCCATTTGCAAAAAAATCCAGCCGCAATTTTCAATCAGAGAGGTCCGAAAACAGATTGTCCCTGTCGCCATCGGCCAACTGGTCCAGTTCCAGGGTTCCTTCGTTGATGTCGCGCAGTTCAACCCGCCCGTCACCGTGGCCAATTACGACCTTGTCGCAAATATCGATGAACAACCCGTTCTCGACCACTCCGGGAACCTGGTTCAGCACCAGCGCCAACTGACGGGCATTTCCGATGCGTTGCAGATGCAGATCCAGAATGTGGTTGCCCTCATCAGTGACAAAAGGGGCCTGGCCGTTCATTCGCAGCGCAGCCGAGGTACCAAGCACATCCATCGTATCCAGCGCTTCCTCGATCAGGGTTCGCGTGGTTTGCCAGCCAAATGGGATCACCTCGACCGGCAATGGAAATGCCCCCAGGGTTTCAACCTCTTTGCCTGCATCGGCGATGACCACCATCTGATCGCTGGCCGTTGCCACGATCTTTTCCTGAAGATGCGCACCGCCGCCGCCCTTGATCAGGTTCAATTCGCCGTCAAATTCATCTGCGCCGTCTATGGTCAGGTCCAGCCACCCCGCCTGATCCAGAGAGACGACTTCGATCCCGACTTCACGTGCCAGCTGTGCCGTGCGGGTTGAAGTGGGCACGCCCTTGATCCGCAACCCTTCCTCTTGCACCCGTTCGCCGAGCCGACGCACAAGCCAGGCGGCCGTTGATCCGGTTCCCAATCCGACACGCATGCCGTCCTGAACCATTTCCGCGGCACGGTGCGCGGCTACATATTTCGCCTTGTCGATGGGCGACAGATCCCCTGTCATGGCAGCTTTCCCCCAAGTTGCTGCGGGCCTTATACGAAATGCCACACTCAACTTCGAGACCCAAAACGCCAATTCACCAGGGCGCCTTGTCGCGAAAATACGCGTTTCCTATTGGAAACGTCGCAATCGGCGCGTCCTGCGGGAAAGGTGCGTAATAGATATGCATTATGGAACCGCGCTACCGCCTGCATTACGCCCCCGACAACGCCTCGCTGGTGATCCGACTGGCGTTGGAGGAGATGGGTTTGCCTTATGAGACCGCATTGGTCGATCGGACCCGTGATGCACAAAACAGTGCTGCCTATAAGCAACTGAACCCCAACGGCCTTATCCCTGTTTTGGAGACGCCGCAGGGACCGATCTTTGAAACTGCAGCCATTTTGCTGTGGCTGACCGATACACACGGGCAACTCGCGCCAGCTCCGCAACATCCGGACCGCGCGGCGTATCTGAAATGGCTTTTTTTTGCGTCGAACACGCTGCACGCCGACCTGCGCATTTTGTTCTATGCCGAGAAGTACATCGAGGCGGCGCAGACAGAAGCGCTGCGGGCTGGTATCCGGACCCGCCTGAAACGACATCTTTCAATCCTCGAAAAGCAGGCGAAGGACACGCCGGGCTGGTTTGGATCAGACCAACCGTCAGCCCTGTCATACTACATCGCCTGCATGATGCGATGGATGGCGTTGTATCCGGCCGAGGCCGATCGCAGCTGGTTTCAACTGACTAACACTCCTCATCTGAGGCAGCTTTTGCTGCAACTGGAAGCCCGCCCCGCAACGCGCGCAGCAATCGCAGCGGAAGGGCTGGGAGTTGCACCGTTTACTGCACCATCATACGCTACACCACCAGAAGGCTCTGCTACCTGATATGTTTCTATCTGTCTTCGATATGTTCAAAGTGGGCATCGGCCCGTCCTCGTCCCACACCATGGGACCAATGGTTGCCGCGGCCCGCTTTCTGGACCTGATGCGCGCCTCGCCGTTCGAATTCTCGGGGCTTCGGGGGTCATTGCATGGCTCACTGGCATTCACAGGTGTAGGCCACGCGACCGACCGCGCTACGATCCTCGGGCTGGCCGGGTTTGTTCCGGACACCTATGACAACAACAAGGCCGAAGAAGCGCTGGCCGCCATATCCGACTCGAATACTGTCACGCCGGAAGGGCTTCCGACGCTGAAGTTCGATCCCAAATCGGATCTGGTGTTCGACTATGAAAACAACCTGCCAGGCCACGCCAATGGTATGATCCTGATGGCCACAGACGCGCAGGGCGATGTGATCCTCAGGCAGGTCTACTACTCGATCGGCGGCGGGTTTGTCCTGACCGAAGAAGAACTGGCCGAGGGCAAGGCAACGGATGAAGGTGATCCGGTGCCGTTTCCTTTCAAAACTGCGGTCGAGATGCTCGAGATGGCCAGTTCCAGCGGCAAAAGCATCGCGGACATGAAACGCGCGAATGAAATCGCGCGTGGATGCGCGGACAGTTTTGCCAAGGGCACCGCGCGCCTGTGGCAGGTGATGAATGACTGTATCGAACGTGGACTGGTCACAGATGGCATTCTGCCCGGTGGCCTCAAGGTTCGCCGCCGTGCCAAAGGCATCCATGACGCACTGGTGGCCGAGCGTGGCATGAATCTGAACGCTCCGCACACGATCAACGACTGGATGAGCGTTTACGCCATGGCCGTCAACGAAGAGAACGCTGCCGGGGGCCAGGTGGTCACGGCACCCACCAATGGGGCCGCAGGCGTTCTGCCTGCCGTTTTGCGGTACTATCTGGATCACGTACCCGGCGCGTCCGAAAGCCATGTGGAAGATTTCCTTTTGACGGCGGCCGCGATTGGCGGGCTAGTCAAATTCAATGCTTCGATCTCGGGCGCGGAAGCCGGATGCCAGGCCGAGGTTGGCAGCGCCTCGGCGATGGCGGCCGCCGGTTTGTGCGCAGTGATGGGCGGCACGCCCGAACAGGTCGAAAACGCTGCTGAGATCGCGCTGGAGCATCACCTGGGAATGACATGCGACCCGGTTGCCGGACTTGTTCAGGTGCCTTGTATCGAACGGAACGGTCTGGGTGCGATTAAGGCGGTTTCAGCGGCCTCGCTGGCGCTGCGCGGCGATGGTAAACATTTCGTCCCCCTGGATTCGGTCATTGAAACCATGCGCCAGACCGGGCACGACATGCACGAACGCTACAAGGAAACGTCTCTGGGCGGCCTGGCCGTCAATGTTCCAAACTGCTGAGGCAAACGGGCGACGTCGCAACGCGTCCGTATTTCCGCGTTTTCTGGATGGATTTGCACCAAAAGCGGTGCAAATCTGTTCCTGAAAGGAAGGTGTTTCATGCGTGGACGTTGTCTTTGCGGAAAGGTCGGCTTTGAAGTCAGTCCACCTGTTTTGTCCTGTGTCACCTGCCACTGCGAAAGCTGCCGCAGGCAATGCTCGGCCCCGATGACCGCCTATTTCGGCATCCGGGACAGCCAATGGCGCTGGACAGGTGAAACACCAAAGACGTTTCATTCCTCTCCGGGCGTGGAACGCAGCTTTTGCCCGCATTGCGGCACACCAATGTCCTTTCGCTCGCAGTCTATGTCCGACGTGATGCATATGTACGTCGCCGCACTTGAGGATCCCGAGGCTTTGCGGCCTACCCTGCACGTCGCCCATGAAGAGAAACTCAGCTGGCTCAAGCTGAATGACGGCCTGCCCTGCTGCATCGGACCCGATTACACCAAATACCAACCGCTTCCGGAAAGCTGACCTTTCCCCGTCCGCAGCAAATCGTTAGCGTCGCGAACATGACTCAGGACCGACCCGTACTCGGCATCATTCTGATGCTTGGCTTTTGCATGCTCGCCCCGCTGGGTGATGCCATGGCCAAACTGTTGGGTGAGACAACTCCGATCGGCATACTGGTCTTCACCCGGTTTGCCGTGCAGGCACTGATCCTGATCCCTCTGGTCGCCCTCACAGGTCGTCCTTGGCGTCTGCGGGGGCGTATTCTGAAACTGACCGTGATCCGGACCGGTCTGCACATCCTTGGCATCACAGCGATGTTCAGTGCCTTGCAATTCCTGCCGCTGGCCGATGCCATCGCTATCGCCTTCGTTATGCCCTTCATCATGCTGCTTCTGGGCAGGTTCGTTCTGGATGAAGAGGTTGGCATAAGGCGATTGTTGGCCTGTGTCGTTGGGTTTGCCGGTACGCTTCTCGTCATTCAGCCCAGCTTCGCTCAGGTCGGAGCACCTGCCCTGCTGCCGCTGATCGTGGCCGTGGTGTTTGCGCTGTTCATGCTTGTCACGCGGCAGATCGCCAAGGAAACCGATCCGGTTTCGCTCCAGGCTGTCTCGGGCGCGATGGCAACGCTGATCCTGCTGCCTGTGCTGACCCTAGGAAGCGCCATTGACGTTCCGGAACTGAAGTTCAGCCTGCCTGACAAAGACGCGGTTTGGCTGCTTTTGGGTATCGGTGTTCTGGGCACCGTCGCCCACCTGTTGATGACCTGGTCGTTACGCTATGCCCCATCAGCAACACTGGCGCCAATGCAGTATCTGGAAATCCCGGTTGCGACCGTGTTCGGCTGGCTGATCTTTCACGACCTGCCCAACGGCATCGCCGCATTGGGGATCGGCATCACGATGGCGGCAGGTCTTTACGTCATTCTGCGCGAGCGGGCCAGCGCCCGGTCTGCTCCGACAGAAACGCCTGCATGACCTGATCCAGCGCGCCGCGGGGAACCATTGCAACCAGACCCGGGCCATTCATCTGCAACGTGACTTCGGATACCGCCCGGTTGGACGTGCCGATCTGACCGTCCGGCTCCAGAACCAGATCATCGATCGGCCACTCCAGCCCTTGCGAGCGTCCTGTCACTCTTTGCAAGGGAAACAGGGATACCACGCTCCCCTTCGGCAAGTTCAGGGAAACCTTGGGCGGCGCGTGAAACACGACCTCGTGCTCTCCCAGCAGGATGCAAGATTGGTCCTGACGCTTGATCAGTACGCTGAGGACCGCCAATTGGTGATCCAGACGCCCGCCCAGAAAGCCAACGCCCAAGACCACCGGGGCTTCGATATTGCGCAGCGCCTTGTCGAAATCCGTGCTGTTCTGTTCAGGTATGGGAAACAGGCGGTCCGCCGGTATCTCTTCAAGGTCTGATGCGGAAAGCGAATCGAAATCACCGATGACGGCATCCGGAATACGCCCCGATTCCCTGAGAACCGTCGCACCACCATCCGCTGCAACGGCCAAATTGGCGCGATTCAGCGCCAGATTCAGATCATCGGGCCCGATTTGCCCTCCACCAACCAGTAAGATTGGCTCGGACGACCGCACAATCGGCGCATTTTTTCTAAGATTGATCATTTTTCCCGGATTTGGACACATTCAGACCACAAAATGATAGGTTCATATAGAGAGTTTCGAACCAATACGTGTGCCTGATTCCGGGCGAATTGGTTCAGGTAGTTTGTAAAGGACGTGCGTCTGATGGTACAGAATAACAAGGTATTGACCGTTTCTTATGGAACCTTCTCCTGCACATTAGAAGGCTTTGACGATTCGTTTGAAACGATGAAAGCGATTGCCGAGTACTTTCGCGACCTTGCAGCAGATGATCGATACTTCGGCTCGGAACCGCCACAGCCTGACGCCGAAATGCTGACCCGGATCGCACAGCGGGACGCCTCGAAACGTGTGGAAGCCAGACAGAGCGACACTGGCCTGCTGCTGCGCGCAACCGAAAGTTCAGCCACGATCGCCACGCCCGCAACGCCGCCAGCACAGGAACCAACCATCAGTGCCCCCGATCTCAACGTCGTCAATACACCGCAACCAGCGCAACCCGTTGCCACTGCCGAACCCTTCGATGCTGCGCCAGCCCCCCCTGCTGACAGCATCGCCGCCAAACTTCAGCGGATCCGCGCGGTGGTTTCGCACTCGACTGACAATCCTGTCGAATACTCGGAAGACGAAGACAGCACCTTGCTGAAAGGTGGTGCCGCCCCGGTTGACGCCGTGGCCGCAGCCTTTGAGGCGGGTGCGCTGAACCCGGCAGACATCGAGCCCGTGACCCCCGTCTCGATGCCTGCACCCGAAGCGGCAACCCCACCCGCCGCTCCAGAACCTGTTCCCGCACCGGAGCCTATTGTATCCGAAGAGTTTGAAGACGAGGCTGAAGCTCCGGCAGCGGACGCACTGTTTTCGGACCTTGATGATCTGACGGAAGACGAACAGCCGGAAGCAGAAGCCGAAGAAGACGAGATCGTAAACATCCTCAGCGAAGAAGACGTGGCAGAGCAGGAAGAGGAATCCGAAGCAGCCGAGGCGCAAGAGGAAACAGCGGAAGACAACAAGCTTCTCCTGACTGCCGAAGATGAAGTTGCACTGCTGGACGAGATCTCGGCCGTCGAGGCAGAACTGGCGCAGCGGGCCGAAGACCAAAAACCGAATGATCATTTGAGCCTCGATCTGGACGTGTCCCGCCTGATGGACAAAGCCGACGAACAACTTGATGACCCGGCTGCAAATGATCAGCGCGAGACATATTCGCACCTGCGCACCGCAGTTGCGGCCACCGAAGCCGAGCGTAAAGAAAAGGGCGACTCGGCCGAGAAAGCTCCGGATCAGGAATACCGGGGTGATCTGGCGTCGGTCGTCAGCCCGCGCCGCCCGGAAATTCAGGTCACCAGCATGCGTCCGGAATCCGATGCCGCTGCACCGCTCAAACTGGTGGCGGAACAGCGCATCGACAATCAGCAAAACGAATCTGGCCCTGTCACGCCCCGCCGCGTCACCACCCCGCAAGAAGAAAAGTCTGCTGACGAAGGTGGTTTCGCAACGTTCGCCCAGGAACAGGGCGCTCAGTCATTACCTGATTTGCTGGAAGCCGCCGCTGCATACCTGTCCTTTATCGAGGGTCAGGAACAGTTCTCGCGCCCGCAATTGATGAACAAGGTCCGGTCCCTCAAGCAGGACGAATTCAACCGCGAAGAAAGCCTGCGTTCGTTCGGTCAATTGTTGCGGGATGGAAAAATCGAAAAGGCTGGCGGAGGCCGCTTTGCCGCCTCGAACCAGATCGGTTTTCGCCCCAGCGACGAGCGCGCAGCGGGCTGATCCGCAAAAGGTTTAGTCAGAAAAAGGCCGGAGGACACCTCCGGCCTTTTTCTGTTTGCGTATCTGGGAATGAACCGGAAGACGCGTACGCTTGCGTCGTTCCAACACGCCCGCTTTAGCCAGCGTGGCTAACGTGATCCCTGGTCAGGGTCTTCTTTGCCAACACCACGGAAAACGAACTTGAACGGCAATGCCCACAAGATGCCAAGCACGATGTAAACCAGCAGTTCCAGCCAGATTGGCGGACGATCTAGCCAGTTCACAACCGTCACCACGGCAACAACATAAACAGGCAAGCCAACCAGCAGAATAATCAGAGACCAGCGGCGGCGCGCTTTGTAGCTCAGGCCGGTTTTGTGTTCGTCGCTCATCAGTCGGCAAACGGGTCTGTCACCAGAATGGTGTCTTCCCGCTCCGGGCTGGTGGACAACAGGGCGACAGGGCATTCGATCAGTTCTTCGACACGGCGAACGTATTTGATCGCATTGGCTGGCAAGTCCGCCCAACTGCGCGCTCCTTCGGTCGATTCACTCCAGCCCTGCATTTCCTCATAAATCGGCTTGCAGCGCGCCTGCTGATCTGCCGCCGTGGGCAGATAATCCAGGCGCTCGCCATCCAGTTCGTAACCCACGCAAATCTTGAGCGTCTCGAAACCATCCAGAACATCCAGCTTGGTCAGCGAAATACCGTTCACACCGCTGGTCGCGCAGGTCTGGCGCACCAGGCAAGCGTCAAACCAACCGCACCGGCGCTTACGGCCGGTGGTCGTGCCGAATTCGTGGCCACGCTCACCAAGGCGCTGACCGTCATCATCCTCCAGTTCCGTCGGGAACGGCCCCTCGCCCACGCGCGTCGTATAAGCTTTGACGATACCCAGCACAAAATCGATGGACCCCGGGCCGATGCCGACCCCGGTTGCAGCCTGCCCTGCGATCACGTTGGACGAGGTCACAAAGGGATAGGTTCCGAAATCAATGTCCAGCAAGGCGCCCTGCGCCCCTTCGAACAGAATACGTTTGCCCGCCTTGCGCTTTTCATTCAGCACCTTCCAGACCGGGGCGGCAAACGGCAGAATCTGCGACGCAATCTCCTTGAGCTGCGCGATCAGACCGTCGCGATCGACCGGTTCGATCCCTAAGCCTTTGCGCAGCGGGTCGTGATGCTGCAACGCCCGGTCAACTCGGGCTTCAAGTGTTGCCTCATCCGCCAGGTCCGCAACACGGACCGAACGGCGACCGACCTTGTCTTCATATGCCGGCCCGATACCGCGCCCGGTTGTGCCGATCTTGGTACCCTTGCTTGCAGCCTCTTCGCGCGCACGGTCCAGCTCACCATGGATCGGCAGGATCAGCGGTGTGTTTTCTGCGATCATCAGTGTATCGGGCGTGATATCGACACCCTGTGCCCGGACCGTTTCGATCTCTTTGACCAGATGCCACGGATCCAGAACCACGCCATTGCCGATGACACTCAGCTTGCCGCCGCGCACAACACCGGATGGCAGCGCATGAAGCTTGTAGACTTCGCCATCGATAACCAAAGTATGACCGGCGTTATGCCCGCCCTGAAAACGCGCGATCACGTCCGCCCGTTCGCTGAGCCAGTCGACGATCTTGCCTTTTCCCTCGTCGCCCCACTGGGCTCCGACAACAACCACATTGGCCATACCAGGTCCTTTTGTGCTGATTTATCAAACCCGGCTCGTATAGCGAGGTGACAGCAGCAGGGAAACAGGTAATTCGACGCATCCGCAAATCGCGCTGCGCGCGATGCCTCCGGCGGGGATTTTTTTTGGGCCAGATGAAGTCCGGATCCCTTGTTCTTCTGGCCCGAAATATCCCGGGGGAGTCGCCCGGTGGGCGGCGGGGGCAGCGCCCCCTCACCCTTACCTGAGGCAAACGGGCTCACCATGAGGCGTCGTCAGATAGGCGTCTTCCCAAGCGTGTCGCAGCAACAGGAGTTCATCCGGGGCAGCATCACCATGCTCTGCCAACAGCGCCTCCAGCGTTTCGAGCCAGGCGTGAAAATAATCATCTCCGCCATCCAACTCTTTGCTCAGCCCATGTTTTCTTAAGGTCGCCGAAAACCTGGCGACCCAATCTGACCAACCGAACCGACCGGTTTCGTTCAGGGCCATGGTTATCGCAAAGACCTGTGCGTGCCATGGCTGGTCAAAAACGGGCTGAGGTGCCGAATGTGTCAGACAGGTGCTCATGCGGGTTCCAGATGGCTCTGCCAGACGTCCAAAACCACCTCATCCCTCGGGTGTTCCGGGTTGGCCCAGAGTTCAGATGCGGGGAAGACCACTGCGTAAAGCGGTTCAGGGGCTTCTCCCAGACCGTGTGCGTTTGAATCGGGAAAAACATGCGTTCCGTGCAGTCTCAGAATGCGCCCCTTTGCACCGGCGGCATAGATGGGCAGACGCGTGTGACCGCCGTCCACAAGACGATTGGCCGCCAGATGCGAGGTAACGACGTCCTGGCCTGCCACGAACCTGGCCGGAATATCCGACGGACGATCGGCGGGACCACCACTGGATAGTACACGGGCCACTGCTTCGGCCTTCATGGCCTTGCCTGCCAACGGATGTGGGCTTTCAGACGGGTTCCCCTGCAGGTCATCAGGCGTCAGGATGCCGCGCTCCACCAACAAATCGGCAAGGGCGGAGATCCACTTTTCATAGTACGAGAACCGGGTGTAATCCTTGGGCGACAGGCGTTCCCGTGCGTGGCGGGAAATGTCGATGTTCCACTGTCCCAGTGATCCGGCTGCCAGGGTCAGCGCCAGCGCCCGGGCGTGCCAGTCTTCGGGAAATACAGGGCCGTCCTCGGGCTCGGGGCGAACCGGTCCGTCGCCGAAACGTCCACCCATGTCGTGCACGCGAGTCATGCCGGCACCTTCGGCAATCCGGTCCCGATCATACTGTCCCGCGTGACAAGCGTGGCGAGTTCGTCTTCGCCTAACCCCTCCGTTCCCTGCGGACGCATCGGCAGTACAAGGTATCGAACCTCGGCCGTGGAATCCCAAACCCGGACCGATGTGTTATCGGGCAGCGTCACGCCAAAATCTGCCAGTACCTTGCGAGGTTCTCGCACTGCACGCGCCCGGTAGGCATCCGACTTGTACCAGCCCGGCGGTATTCCAAGCAGCGGCCAAGGGTAACAGCTGCACAATGTACAGACGACCATATTGTGCTGATCGTGCGAGTTTTCCACCACCACCATATGTTCACCCTGCCGTCCGTAGTATCCCAGTTCGGCCACAACCGGCGTGGCATCTTCCAGCAACGCGGCCTTGAAAGCCGGATCGCTCCACGCCTTGGCGACAACGCGGGCACCATTCTGAGGGCCGATCCTGTTCTGATACGTATCTATTATCTCATCCAGCGCGGCCGGGTCGATCAGACCCTTGCGTGTCAGAATCGTCTCAAGTGCCTTAACGCGAAGCGCGGGTTCAGGCGGCAAAAGGGCGTGCGGGTGATCGTGATCATCATGTGGCATGGCCGCAGCCTGCGCGAGGAAAAGCCCTGCTGTCCAGTCCCTTTGACGTGATCTGAAGCATCAGGGTTCTTGATGCCAACTCCTCCCTTGCCCCCAGCATCAAACTTGCATAGATACCACGCGATACACGCCACGCTGTACAGGACCACCATGGAAAACGTCGTTCTCATCATCCATCTTCTTTTGGCTCTGGGCCTGATCGCCGTCGTCCTGATGCAGCGGTCCGAAGGCGGCGGCCTTGGCATGGGCGGGGGTGGTGGTGGCGCCATGACCGGTCGTGCGGCTGCAACCGCACTGGGCAAGCTGACATGGATCCTGGCGGCATGCTTTATCGTAACCTCGATCACGCTGACCATTCTGGCGGCTCAGAAATCCTCGGGCAGTTCGGTGATCGATCGTCTGGGCGTTCCGGCACCGGCCGCAACAGAAGACAGCACACCAGCGGTTCCGTCGGCGGATGATCTTCTGCCGCCGGCGCAGGGCGACAACGCGCCGCTGATTCCGCAAGCCGACTGATTCACTAGACCTAGAAACCTGAAAGAGAACTGCAACAGCATCTTGCGGTTCTCTTGCGCTATTGGCGCGAATCCTTTATACGTGAAGTCCCGTGATGCAGCGGTTTTTCGGAACCGCCGGGCAGCTGATTTTGACGTCTCACGGGAGCAGCCGAAAAAACATGGCGCGATTTATTTTCATCACTGGTGGTGTGGTTTCGTCCTTGGGCAAAGGACTGGCGTCGGCGGCCTTGGGCGCGCTGTTGCAGGCCCGGGGATATTCGGTGCGTCTGCGCAAGCTGGATCCCTATCTGAACGTCGATCCCGGCACGATGTCGCCGTTTGAACATGGCGAAGTTTTCGTCACCGATGACGGGGCCGAAACCGATCTGGATCTTGGTCACTATGAGCGTTTCACCGGTGTTGCCGCCCGAAAAACCGACTCGGTCAGTTCGGGGCGAATTTATTCCAATGTGCTCGAGAGAGAGCGCCGTGGCGACTACCTTGGCAAGACCATTCAGGTGATCCCGCACGTTACCAACGAAATCAAGGATTTCATCGCCATCGGCGAGGATGAGGTCGATTTCATGCTGTGCGAGATCGGCGGCACTGTTGGTGACATCGAAGGCCTGCCCTTTTTCGAAGCCATCCGCCAGTTCAGCCAGGACAAACCACGCGGCCAGTGCATCTTCATGCACCTGACGCTGCTGCCCTATATAAAGGCCTCCGGTGAGCTGAAAACAAAGCCAACCCAGCACTCGGTGAAAGAACTGCGTTCCATTGGGCTGGCCCCCGACATTCTGGTCTGCCGCTCCGAAGGTCCGATTCCGCAGAAAGAGCGAGAGAAGCTCGCCCTGTTCTGCAACGTGCGCCCGGACAGCGTGATCGCGGCGCAAGACCTGTCCACGATCTACGACGCGCCATTGGCCTATCACCATGAAGGGCTGGATCAGGCCGTTTTGGATGCGTTCCAGATCAGCCCGGCCCCCAAACCGGATCTCGCGAAATGGGAAGATGTCAGCGATCGCATCCACAACGCCGAAGGCGAAGTGAAGGTTGCCATCGTCGGCAAGTACACTCAGTTGGAAGATGCCTATAAGTCCATCGCCGAAGCATTAACCCATGGCGGAATGGCGAACCGGGTGAAGGTGAAGATTGAATGGGTTGATGCGGAAATCTTCGACACCGAGGATGCCGCGCCCTATCTGGAAGGCTACCATGCCATCCTTGTCCCCGGCGGATTTGGAGAGCGCGGGACAGAAGGCAAGATCAAGGCCGCGCAATATGCCCGCGAGCACAAGGTGCCCTATCTGGGTATTTGTCTGGGCATGCAGATGGCCGTCATCGAAGCGGCGCGGAACGCCGCCGGCATCACCGAGGCGGGCTCTGAGGAGTTCGACCACGAGGCCGGGAAGAAACGTTTTGAACCCGTGGTTTACCATCTGAAAGAGTGGGTGCAGGGCAACCACAAGATCGAACGCAAAGTCGGTGACGACAAAGGCGGCACCATGCGTCTGGGCGCATACAACGCAGTGCTGGCCGAAGGATCGAAAGTGGCCGAGGTCTACGGCAACACCAATATCGAGGAACGCCACCGTCACCGCTATGAAGTGGACATCAAGTACCGGGACAAGCTTGAAAAGGCGGGCCTGAACTTCTCGGGCATGTCACCTGACGGCCGTCTTCCGGAAATTGTCGAATGGTCGGATCACCCGTGGTTCATCGGGGTGCAATACCACCCAGAACTCAAATCTAAGCCGTTTGACCCGCATCCGCTGTTCCGCGATTTCGTGCGCGCGGCCAAGGAAACGTCGCGCCTGGTCTGACACAACAGACTGACCGGGCGCTGAACAGCGCCCGGCTACTGCACCATTCAGAGCTTCAGTGCTTTGCGAGTCTTGGGCCCGACGATCCCGTCCGGTTCCAGACCGTTTTCTGCCTGGAAATCAATCACAATTGCATGCGTGATCTGGCCGAATTCACCATCCGCAATAATGTCGTAACCCAACTCAGCCAGCCGCTTTTGCAGTTCCTGAACTTCGGCCCCGATATCGCCAATGGAAAGGTTTGCGTTGGGGACGGTCCGGTTTGAAATCGCCTCTCCCAAAACTCCGTCCTTGTGCCACTTGCGTATGGTCTCGTCCGCAATCTCGAAGTGCATTCCATCTTCGAAACTGCTGAAACCCACGCCCCAGAACCAGCCAGCCGCGTTGAAAAACGGTGCCATCGCGGCAAGGCCCGCCAGTGTCTTGCCGTCCTTACCAGCGGTTCCCCCTTTGACACCGATACCATCCAATGCACCTTCGATATTGATGTCGATTGCGCAACCCCATGAATGATTGGACGGATTGTTGCTGTTCTTGATTTTTCGGACACACAGCATCCCCGAACTCCCGAGGGTTTTGAACACTTCTGGATGAGCATCTTTCACATCCGCCATAACGCCGCGCAGCGAAGCAATAGCGGGTTTCAGGCCGGTCGCTTTGAACGGCCCCACGTCGTCTGTGACCATCAGCGATTTGAGCTTGTCGTTTCCTGCAATCCCTCGGCACTTGTTGTCCAGCACAGGCCGCGGCATGCCAAGGATAGCCAACATTGTGGACCGCTTGGCAGAGCTTAGCCCTTTGTTGATCTTTTTCGGTATGTCGACAACTTTCTTGGGCTTAACCATTTCTGACCTCCTGAAATACCGCATCTCACAACATCAAAGCGTGTCCGGCCCGCGCCAGTTTCTCAAAAAGAGACTTAATCGTAGCAACGCTCCGCTGAATACGTGAGGCGAAAATTGCTTTGTCTAATGCATCATTATGCATACACGATTTCCGCAAATCGGGCAAATCCGGCAAATAAACTCCGAAGGGTGGTTTTCGTCATTTGCGGGATTGCCATGTGCCACACAATCAGGCCACGTTTAGCGTGAATCAGAGGGCAAGTTATGACCAAAGGATACTGGATTGCTCACGTCGATGTGGACGACATTGAAACCTACAAAAACTACATTGCGGCAATCGCCGAACCTTTTCACGCCTATGGGGCAAAGTTCATGGTCCGCGGTGGTGAATACGAAATCAAGGAAGGCACCTCGCGGTCGCGTACGGTCGTGATTGAATTTCCAAGTTATGAGGACGCGCTGGCCTGTTATGATAGCGACGCCTATCAACGTGCCAAGGCTTTGCGTGACCCGGTCGCGACCAGCGATCTGGTGATTGTTCAGGGCTATGACGGGTAGTCCACGCTTGGCGACCTACAAAATATGGGATAAGCTGCGCTCATGCTAAAAAAGCTTTTTCAGGCCTTTCGCCCACCCCAGCAGACGACCCTGCCCGACCCGGATGCCGAACTGGCTCTTGGGGCCCTGATGGTGCGGGTGGCACAGGCGGATCGGGATTATAAGCTTGAAGAAATCAGCCTGATCGACAGGATTTTGGCCCGCCTCTACCAGCACAACGCGATCGAGGCTGCAAAAGTGCGGGCAACTTGCGAAAAGCTGCATGCCGCAGCCCCCGACACCGACACATTCGGCAAGCTGATCCGCGAAACAACAGACCTGAAAGAACGGTTGGCGGCTTTGGATGCCTTGTGGGAGATCGTGCTGGCCGATGGCAACTCTGACGAAGGTGAAATGAAAATCGTGGAAGAGGCCCGGATTGCCATGGGCCTTAGCTTCAAGGACAGCCAGATTGCCCGCGAACGGGTGCTGTCACGCTTGGAAGCTGAATAAACCGGATCTATATCTCTCTCATGTTCAAGGATTTTCTGTCACGGCTTTCCCAGCCTCAGCCCGACCCGCTTGCCGAAGACGATGCCCGATTGGCGCTGACCGCCTTGCTGGTTCGTATCGCGCGGTCCGACAACGACTATGCAGACTCTGAAATGGCCCGGATCGACCGGATTTCGGCGGAACGCTACGGCCTGTCCCCTTTCGAGGCCGCCGGTCTTCGTGCCCGCGCGGAAGACCTTGAAAGCGAGGCACCCGACACCGTGCGCTTTACCCGCGCCATCAAGGAAGCCGTCGCCTATGACGACCGACTGGCCGTCGTTCAGGCAATGTGGTCCGTGGCTCTTGCCGATGGGCAGCGCTCGGGAGAAGAGGATTCGCTTCTGCGATTAGTGGTCAGTCTTCTGGGTGTCAGCGACGTGGACTCCGCGCTAGCCAGACAAAAGGCTGCCAAATCGTGACGGCGATGTTGGGCATGTACGACATGCCCGCGCTTCACGCGGCCAATGACCGGTTCTGGAGCTTGATTCGTGCGGAACTTGGGTTCGGCCCGACGCACCTGACCCGAGACCAGGATTTCTGGGAGGTCTGGCAAGACCCCGATCTGGTTTTGTCGCAAACCTGCGGAATGCCCTACCGCACAAGCCTGCACGGAAAAGTGCAACTGGTCGGCACGCCCGATTATGGCTTGCCCGACTGCCCAACCGGCTATTACTGCTCCGTGTTTGTGGCCCGCACCGATGACACACGCCCCTTGTCCGAATTGGCGACCGGCATCTTCGCCTATAACGAGGCGTTGTCCCAATCTGGGTGGTCCGCACCTGTTACTCATCTATCCGCTTTGGGCCTGCGCCCGGGTAAGTTGCTTGAAACCGGCGGCCACGCGCGCTCCGCAAACGCGGTCGCGGACGGACGGGCCGACTATGCTTCTCTCGACCTGCTGACCTGGACGCTGGTCAGGGAACACACAGAACTGGGATCGCAACTGCGCGAGGTTGCAAGAACGGAACCGACACCGACGCTGCCCTACATAACTGCCCTTGGGCAAGACGCCGGCCGCATCGCCGGGGCTGTCAGAACGGCCATTAACCGTTTGTCGGATGCCGACCGCCAGGCACTACACATCAACGGTTTGGTCGACATCCCGGCCGAGCGCTACCTGGCGGTTTCCACGCCCCCGGCCCCGCAAGCGTTCGGGTCGCACGACTGAACAAATTGAACAGCTGAATTGTTCAATTTGGTCGTTTCCCGATGGGAACATGTTATTTGCGCATTGCATTGCTCAACATTTTGCGCCCTATTACCGCACTAACACTCACAACAACTGGACGACCCGTGACAGATTCCACTCCCGTTATCGAGATCAAGAACCTTCACAAAAGCTTCGGGCATCTGGAGGTGCTGAAGGGGGTGGATATTACAGCCAGGCGCGGGGATGTTGTTTCGCTCATCGGATCCTCCGGTTCCGGAAAGTCGACCCTGCTGCGGTGCTGCAACCTCCTGGAAGACAGTCAGGAGGGCGAAATCCTGTTCAAGGGTGAGCCGGTTCGCTGGAGTGGCGACAGCCATCATCGCCGGCCTGCAGACCCCAAACAGGTCCTGCGCATCCGGACCAACCTGTCGATGGTATTCCAGCAATTCAACCTTTGGTCCCACATGACCATTCTGCAAAACGTGATGGAAGCACCCGTAACCGTTCTGGGCCGCGACAAGGCCGAGGTTGAAGACAGCGCGCGCAAATACCTGGAAAAAGTGGGTATCGGCGACAAATGTGACGTCTATCCGGCGCAACTGTCGGGCGGTCAGCAACAGCGCGCAGCTATCGCGCGCGGACTGTGCATGGAACCCGAGGCGCTGCTGTTTGACGAACCCACTTCGGCATTGGACCCCGAATTGGAGCAGGAAGTCATCAAGGTGATCAAGGATCTGGCCGCCGAGGGCCGCACCATGATCATCGTAACCCACGACATGAAGATGGCTGCTGACATCTCCAGCCACGTTGTCTTTCTTCATCAGGGCCTTATCGAAGAAGAAGGCCTGCCCGAAGATATCTTTACCACCCCGGAATCCGAACGGCTTCGGGGCTTTCTCTCCGCCACCAAGGCGGCTTAACTGATCGATAGAATCACTAATGGGGAGTAACCAATGAAAAACCTGATTCTGACCACTGCAGCACTGGCGCTGACCGCAGGCATGGCAATGGCCGACACCGTCCGCATGGGGACCGAGGGCGCCTACCCTCCGTATAACTTCATCAATGACTCCGGCGAGATCGACGGGTTCGAGCGCGAAGTCGGCGATGAACTGTGTAAGCGCGCCGGTCTGGAATGCGAATGGGTCAAGAACGACTGGGATTCGATCATTCCGAACCTGGTTTCGGGCAACTACGACACCATCATCGCGGGCATGTCGATCACCGATGAGCGTGATGAGGTTATCGACTTCACCCAGAACTACTTCCCTCCGGCGGCATCGGCTTATGTCGGGGCATCCGAAGGTGTTGACGTAAGCAGCGGCATCGTTGCGGCACAAACCGCAACGATCCAGGCCGGCCACGTGGCCGAGTCCGGCGCAACCCTCGTCGAGTTTGCAACCCCTGAAGAAACCATCGCTGCGGTTCGCAACGGCGAGGCTGACGCGGTATTTGCAGACAAGGACTTCCTGGTGCCGATCGTCGAAGAATCCAGCGGTGAACTGGTATTTGTCGGCGACGATGTTCCCCTTGGCGGCGGCATCGGTCTCGGTATCCGTGAATCCGACGGCGAGCTGCGCGGCAAGTTCGACGAAGCCATTACTTCGATGAAGGCGGATGGCAGCCTGAACGAGCTGATCATCAAGTGGTTCGGCGAAGGCGTTCCGACGTACAACGCGGACGGCTCGGTCGTTACCAACTAAAAACTCTGTCTGATGGTTCGGCGCCTCTTGGCGCCGAACCTGTCTTGGCCCCGCGCCGGATCCGACGTTCGAAAGACGCCTTATGTTCTCCTACTGTACCGATCCCGACACGCTCGGCACTTTCCGCTGGTTTTCCTGCTATCTGACCAATGGCGTGCATTGGTCGTTTTATCTTTCGTTCGTCAAGGTACTGGCCCTTTTGGCCGTAACCGCCCCTGTCGCGCTGAGCTTTGGTTTCGCTGGAGCCATGGCCGCCCGGTCACATTTCCCACCGCTCAGCTGGCTGGGCAAGGGGTATATCGCCATCGTTCGGGGCGTACCCGACATCGCGTTTTTCCTGTTCTTCGTGATTGCACTGGATCAGGCATTCGAATGGACCCGCCACAAGGTCTTCTGCCCCGACTGGACCGATCCGATTCGACAGGGCAACGATTTCATCGTCTGTCAGGCTGCCAAGCTGCCGTTGGGCACTTCGCCGGAATGGGTGCATGAAACCTATGGGTTTTTTCTGGCCATCATCACATTCTCGATCGTATTCGGTGCATTTGCCGCCAACGTTCTGTTTGGGGGGATGCGCGCCGTGCCGCACGCCCAGCTTGAGACCGCCGAGGCCTATGGCATGACCCGCCGCCAGACCTTCTGGCGCGTCCTTGTTCCGCAAATGTGGGTCTATGCCCTGCCTGGCTTGTCGAACCTGTGGATGGTGCTGATCAAGGCTACGCCCCTGCTGTTCCTGCTGGGGATTGAGGATATCGTCTACTGGGCGCGCGAACTGGGCGGCACCAAGACGTCGAAATTCACGCAATACCCGCATGGTGACTGGCGCATGTGGTATTTCCTGTTCCTCCTGCTTTTCTATCTGGGCATGACCCGAGTATCCGAAATCGGGCTTGAACGACTGATGCGGCGACTGTCGCACGGTCAGGCAACATCCGGCGGAGAATTGCTGCGCAAGGAGACCACCGCATGAGCTGCCTGCAAACCATCCAGGACTATGCCCTGCGTTCCATCGGCCTCGGCGAGCGCCTGCTGCCGCGCAACGATTTTACCTTGTGCGAACAGTTCACCCTGATCGGATCGGGGATGATCTGGAACGTCTATTTCGGCCTGATGGCGCTGGCGACCGGGTTCTTTCTGGCCACCGCACTGGCCGTCGGCAAGTCGTCCACCAACAAATGGCTGCGCAAACCGTCTGAGTGGTTCATCTTCATCTTCCGGGGATCGCCGCTGTTCATCCAGTTCTTCTTTGCCTATTTCTTCTTCCTGTCCCTGAAGAAATCCTACCCTATGTTTGATGCCTTGACCTCGGCATGGCTTGGGGCGCTGATCGTTCTGTTCCTGAACACAGCCGCCTATACGGGCGAAATCTTCTATGGCGCCCTGCGCTCGATCCCAAAGGGCGATATCGAGGCGGCCGACGCTTACGGTCTGACCGGGTGGTCCCGTTTCCGCCGCGTTGTCTGGCCGACAATGCTACGCCTTGCATGGCCGGCCTATACAAACGAAGCGATCTTTTTGTTCCACGCAACCACGCTCGTGTTCTTCTCGGCCTTTCCGGCCTGGCAACAACGCGGAGACGCGTTGTACTACGCCAGCTATTTTGCTGACAAAACGTTCAACCCATTTGTCCCCTATCCGATTCTGGCCTTTTATTTCATCCTGCTGACACTGGTGATCGTCTGGGGTTTCGGCAGGGTGAACAAGCACCTGAACCGGCACCTGCCGCAGGCCAAACGGTCCAAAATGCGGCTTCGCCTGAATCTGGCGCGTTAACAAACGCTTTTGAATCAATGACCGGGTCTGGACAACTAGGCCCGAACGTCTATTTGCCCTAGCCCGATGCGGGTTAGGTTGCGAAAATCCGTACCTGAGAAAATAGGGAGAAGTGGTACCGCCTCCCTGGCTTGAACAGGGGACCTCTGGATCCACAATCCAGCGCTCTAACCAACTGAGCTAAGGCGGCACTCGTGAGGGGCGATGTACCGAACGCGCAGCGGGATTGCAAGAGGATTAAAGCTGAATTCTCCAGCTTTGTTCAACCAGATCGACGCCGAATGAATGCACCGGTTTGCTGCCCGTCAGTTGCCAACCGTGCGCCTTGTAAAGCGCGCACGCGGCCTTGTGGCTTTCATGCGTCCATAAGACCATTTCCTTGTAACCGGCAGTGCGCGCAAAGCTCATGCAGGTGTCCAGTAGCCGTTTGCCCAGCCCCTGCCCTCTTGCCTGCGGCACAAGCAGAAACAGCCGCAGCTTTGCCGTGTCACGGTCCAGCGACACGCAGAAAATACTTCCCAGCCTTTCGCCCGCCTGTTCAACAATCCAGCCGCGTTCCCTGGCCGGATCATGCGATGCGGTAAATGCGTCCAGAATACTGGCAACAAGCGGCGCAAATGTGTGGTCAAAGCCTTCGTCGCGCGTGTAGAGACGGTCGTGCTGGTCAACCAGCCACGATGCATCGTCGCAACGAAACGGTCTGAGAAGCGCATTTTCCATATGCCATCTGACCGCAAAGGCGACTTGATTCTCAACCCTTTGCGCGCTAGCACAAATGTTCAGTCCCGGAGGCACTTATGGGCATCAATACCGAACGCGACATTCAGGCTAACCTGCAGATCGGTCCGACCGATCACGGCATGGTCCGCCTGTTCATCGAAGCCGATGGCGTCGAGATTCCGATGGATTTTGACCCGGAAGAAGCTGAAGAAATCGCGGAAGAAATTCTCGCCGCAGCACAGGCTGCCCGCGCGGTTCAGGGCTGAGCCTTTACAGCCTGGGGTCGCGAAAAGCGTGCAGCCTGCGGGCGCTGTCCATGGCAAATTTCTGGATCATCTTCTTTCTCCGCGCCGGGGCAACTTTGTCTTCTGGCGCCATTCGGACGATTTCTGCATCATAGGCATCGGCAATGATCAGGCCGGTTTCCGGCGGCAGCATTTCGGTCGGGAATTCGGTATCGACGGCCCAAAAGAACCGGTCGCACCACTCCAGGTAGCCGTGCCACTTGGAATCTGACTGATAGTCCACCCAACTGGATTTGCATTCCACAACCCAAAGCTCGCCCTTGGGGCCAAGCCCCATCACGTCCACCCGCAATCCACGCGCGGGAACAAATTCTTCAATTGAAACATACCCGTGGGTCAGAAGGTGGCGTGAAACCCCGCGGGCCAGTTTCTGGCCGGGCTGCATTTCCAGTGTCATTCAAAATATGTGAACAATTCATGAACAAATATCAAGCCCCTCAAACATGTTGACATGATACCATTAAGTATCATAAAAACGTGATACCAATCGGTATCTCTTTGAGGTGACCAATGAACACACAAACACAATTTGCATTCCGGGCGCTGGCCGACCCTACCCGCAGAGACATTGTAAGAATGCTGGCATCGGAGGATCTGACGATAGGCCAGTTGACGGACCGGTTCGACATGACCCGAGCTGCCGTCAAGAAACACCTGACCGTTCTGTCCGATGGCGGTCTGATTACGGTCGAGGCGCGCGGGCGAGAGCGCATCAACCGCCTGGAACCCCAAGGCATGGCACCCGTTCTGGACTGGTTCAGCTATTTTGATCAGTTCTGGGATGACCGTCTGAACAATCTGAAGGAAGCTATTGAAGGGAAAAAGAAATGACCAATGCTGTTTTGCAAAAGACAATCTTCCTGCGTGCCGAACCTGAAACGGTTTGGGCCTATCTGACAGATCCTGACCGCTTGGCAGAGTGGTTTCACAAACCCAAACACCCCCTGACCGAGGGCGGCAAGCTGGAGATGTTTGGAACCACCAGCGGCGATCTGCTGATCTGGGGTGAAGTCAAAAAGGCACGCCCTTTCGAATACCTTGAATACACGTTCACCGTGAAGCCGATGGGAGACGCCGTCAGTATAGTAAAATGGACCCTGGAACCCGTTGCCGGGGGCACGAAGCTTGGCCTGCTGCACGAAGGCCTGCCACAGGGCGCCGAGGCCTACGGCCTGATCCTGGCGCTGGATAACGGTTGGGATGAACATTTCGGCAAGATGCGCACCGCATTGCACGAAACAGTTGATGCCTGACCCCTTGTGCAAACCCGCTGCAACCCCTACTTAGGCGCGTGGCGGGTTCTGCCCTTCTTGTGACTGGTAGCATTCTGGTGGCCTTAAGCAATTCCGAGGGGGCTGGCTCTGTTCAGGTCCTGGCCTGATTACCCGGCGCCCACCTGTACATACAGGTCCTCGGGAATCACACCGCACGGTTGACTGGTGGTCCCGCCACATTTTCCGCTAAAAAATCAGCGCTCTGCGCCAGCTTCCTGCTTCACCAAAGCGGGTTCAAACTTGTGGACAACCGGGGTTCCCCGGCGTGGCCCCTGCGGCTTTTCCGCCATGCTCATAACGGCATAGGCAAATTGCACCCCGGCAAAAACGATTCCATTCATGAACCAGATCATCAGCAGCGCAATCAGGCCAAGTTCCGACCCGGTGATCAGACTGCGCAGATTGGCGACGTTGAAAACCAAAAGCACCGCAACGAAAGCCGCCGAGATGACAAATCCCCAGGCAACCTGAGTGATGTACAACCGTATCAATTTGGGCATGGCGGGCCTCCTTGCGCTCTGAAATTCAGTCTAGCGCTTGTCGGTCGCCGGTAAAGGCGTCAGAACGCCTCGGGCTTGGCCTCGCGCGCCATGTGATCCAAAACGGCGTTGACGAATTTCGGCTCCTTGCCTTCCGGGAAAAAAGCCCGAGCGACATCGACGAATTCGGTGATGACCACTTTGGGCGGCGTATCGCTTTGGGTCAGTTCGGCCCCTGCGGCGCGGAAGGTTGCACGCAAAGTTGGGTCGATGCGCGCGATGGGCCATTTCGCGACCAATGCGCGATCGGTCATCTGGTCGATCGGCGCCTGATAGTTCACGGCATCATCCACGAGCTTTCGAAAAACGCTGATGTCGCCATCCAGCATTTCTTCGCCCTCGTAAACTGCGCCAAACCGGTGATCCAGAAACTCATTAACAACCTGTTCGGTCGTTTGTCCCGACTGCTCCATCTGGAACAACGCCTGCACGGCATAAAGCCGGGCTGCGGATTTCATCAGGCGTTTCTGGTTGGCCGGTTTCGGCGCGTCTGTCTGGGTCATGCTGTCGTGGGTCCGTTGCTGTCGCCCGCCACAAGGATGGACTCGGACGGAGGCTTGAAGCCGACGCCCTTTTTGGAAGAGCCCCACTTACGGCTGAGCGCGATCAGATGCAAGGCCGCAGCGGCCGCTCCGCCACCTTTATTCATCTTTTCAGGGTTTGCGCGGACTTCTGCCTGATCGTCATTCTCGACAGTCAGGATACCGTTACCGATGCACAGGCCCTGCAAGCCCATGAGCTGAATGGCCCGGCTGGAATCGTTGCATACCGTTTCGTAATGCGTGGTCTCACCGCGGATAACACAGCCCAGCGCGACATAGCCGTCATAATTGCACTGACGATCGGCCATGGCGATGGCGGTTGGGATTTCCAGCGCACCGGGCACCTCGACAACCTCGCAAGTGCCACCTGCCGCTTTGATCTCGGCCTTGGCTCCGGCGATCAGGTTGTCGGCAATCGCGCGATAGAAAGGCGCGGCCACGATCAGCAGTTTCACCGGTTCATCGAATGTCGGCGTCGGCAGAACGCCATGTTTGTCTTGTTCAGCCACGATCAGTCATCCTTGAGTATGGAGCGGGTGCCGACGATGGACAGGCCAAACGCATCGAGCCCCAGATAAACGGTTTCCGGCGAGTCCGTCAGCAACACCAGTTGCTGAACGCCCATTTTGGACAGAATCTGAGCGCCCAGACCGGTTTGCTTGATGGTGCGCGGGCCTTCGTCCTCGGCCGCATACAGCGAGTTGCGCGGCTGGCGGAACAGGCACACGACCCCACGCCCTTCCTCGGCGATTTTTTCCATCGCGCGGGGCAGTTCCCGCGACGATTTCGGACCTAGGCCCAGGATGTCCGGCGCTTCGTGCAGGGCGTGGGTTCGGGTCAGGACAGGCTCGGGCGTGGTAATGTCGCCCTTGGTCATGACCACATGTTCAATACCGTGGGTCTGGTCCGTGAACAGGCGCATCTCCCACTCGCCGCCATATTCCGACATCACCATTTCGCGTGAGGTTTCGACCACCAGGTTGTCATTGCGTGACCGGTACGCGATCAGATCGCTGATCGTACCGATCTTCATGTTGTGCTCTTTAGCAAAGGCGACTAGATCAGGCAGGCGTGCCATGGTGCCGTCCGGTTTCATGATCTCGCAGATCACGCCCGAGGGGTTCAGCCCCGCCAGACGCGAAATGTCCACGGCAGCCTCGGTATGACCGGCACGCACCAGCACCCCGCCCCGCTTGGCCCGCAGCGGGAAGATGTGACCGGGAGTGGCGATTTGCGCCATCGTGTTCTGCTCATTGATTGCGGTCGACACAGTTAGTGCGCGGTCAGCTGCGGAAATACCGGTTGATACACCTTCACGCGCCTCGATCGACACGGTGAAGGCGGTTTCATGCCGGGACGAGTTGTTCACCGCCATCATCGGCAGGCCCAGCGCGTCGACCCGTTCGGCGGTCATCGGCAGGCAGATCAGGCCGCGCCCGTGGGTGGCCATGAAATTGATTGCCTCGGCATCCGCGAATTCGGCGGCGATGACCAGATCGCCTTCGTTCTCGCGATCTTCGTGATCGACCAGAATATACATCCGGCCTTTGCGCGCCTCATCGATGATTTCTTCGATCGGACTTATCGCGTCACGCAACTGGGCCTCGACCGGGCCGGGGGTTTCAAAGCTCATGGGGCAGCCTTTCGCAAGAGCACGTATGAGCGGCTGGATAGACCACCATTCGCCCAAAGGCCAGACCACATGCGGCGTCAGCGGACTAGAACGCGGCGTTGTTGGGCCTTAAAGTTCAGGACATTTCCGCCAGCCGCGCAACATATCGGGCCAACGTGTCGATCTCGAGATTGACGCGGTCGCCCATTCGAACATCACACCAGGTCGTGACCTCCTTGGTGTGCGGGATGAAGTTGATCCCAAAGTCGCAACCTTCCACCGCGTTGACAGTCAGCGAGGTGCCGTTCAGAGCAACCGATCCCTTGGGCGCAATGAACTTGGCCAAATGCTCGGGTGCGCGCAGTGTGACACGGGTGCTGTCGCCCTCGTCTTCAATGCCAACCACCTCAGCGACCCCGTCCACGTGGCCCGAGACGATATGCCCGCCCAGTTCGTCTCCGACCTTCAAGGCGCGTTCAAGGTTGACACGCTTGCCAACCTGCCAGGCGTCGAGGTTGGTTTTTGACACGGTTTCAGCACTGATCTGGACATCGTACCAGTCGTCGCCCAGCGCGATAACGGTCAGGCAGACCCCGTCGCTGGCAATCGAGGCGCCAAGATCGATGCTCGCAGTATCATAGCCGGTGCTGATCCGGGCCCGCAGATCGCCTTGCTGTTCCAATTCGGTGACAGTGCCAACATCGGTGACGATCCCTGTGAACATTCTGTTAACCCTCAGTTCCTAACCTGTGTCTCGCTTCCACAGCCGAGGTAAGCCCAAGCGGCTTCCCGGGCAAGCCCCGGCTTGCCGGGAAATCGCCAAACGGGCATAGTTTTGACAATTAATACGAATACAGCAGTCCCGATGACCCACCTGCCCCATGCCCCGGATCGCCGTGTGTTCCTGTTTCTGCAGGGACCTCATGGCCCGTTTTTCAACGCCCTTGGGCGCATGTTGCGCGCATCCGGCGCCCAGGTCTGGCGCGTCGGCTTCAATGCCGGCGACCACGCGTTCTGGTTTGATCGCACAACCTACATTCCGTTCCTGGACAAACCAGAGCATTGGCCGGAAACCCTGACCGGGTTGATCAACGACCTCGATATCACAGACATCGTACTCTATGGCGACACGCGTCCGATCCATGCTCAGGCAGTCGAAATCGCAAGGGAAAGGGGCATCACCGTCCACGTGTTCGAAGAAGGCTATCTGCGCCCCTGGTGGGTCACATATGAACGCACGGGCTCGAACGGAAATTCCCGGCTGATGGACCTGAACGTTGACCAGATGCAGCAGGCCCTGGCCCAGTCAGATACGCAATCACCACCACCGTCCCATTGGGGCGATATGAGGCAACATATCTTTTACGGTGCCCTGTATCACTGGTTTGTACTCTTCCTGAACCGCCGCTATCGCAATTTCAGACCTCATCGGGACCTGCCGGTATCGAAGGAGTTTCGACTGTACTTCAAGCGTTTGTCCCTTATGCCATTTCACCGGCTACAGCGGATCTGGGCAACGACCCGCGTTCGGCTGGGCGGTCACCCCTATCACATGGTCCTGCTGCAACTGGGTCATGACAGCTCGGTTCAGGCGCATTCCGGGTATTCCTGCATGAGCGATTTTCTGGATCAAATTCTCGAAGGTTTCGCAAAGGGCGCGCCAAGACATCATCGGCTGGTGATCAAGGAACATCCGCTGGAAAATCATCGCGAACCATTGCGGCGACGCGTACGTGAACTGTCGGCCCGGTACGGGATTGACGATCGCGTCTACTATGTTCCTGGTGGCAAGCTTGCCGGACTTCTGGATGATGCGAATTCTGCGGTCACGATCAATTCGACCGCCGGCCAGCAAGTGTTATGGCGCGGCATTCCCCTGCGAATTTTCGGCAAGTCCGTCTATGACAAACCCGAATTCGTGTCCGGGCAGGCCCTGACTGCTTTCTTCGCGAACCCGGTCGCCCCTGACAGCGGCGCCTATCGGATCTATCGCCGGTTTCTTCTGGAAACCAGCCAGGTGCCCGGTGGGTTCTATTCACGCCGGGGGCGGCGGCAATTGTTGCGACGGGCTGTCGACATGATGTTGCGGCCGCAAGATCCATATCAGACAGTTCTGTCAGGCAAAGCGGCGCTGACGCCACAGTTGAGAATCGTTCAGTGAATCTGGACGGTTGTTTCTGGAAGTCACACCACATTGCGGGTAGCCTGCGCAGAAAGAAAGACAATTGAGGTATATCGGCAGTGAAGCGCTTTCCAATCCGGTGGATACGGGGGGTAACTCTCGTGGCGGCTTGCGGCTTTCTGGCTGCGTGCCAGCTTCCCAAATCCGGCCCGAACAAATCTGAAATCCTTGCAGGTTCTGTGCAGAATGGCGGGAATGCATTTGTCGTGGAAGTAGATGACCGCGTCGCCAAGGCAACATCTGCCGTGCCCCAATACGGCTTCTCGGCCGCCTTCAGCACTGCCCCGAACCTGACCGCAGACACCGTTCGCCCCGGCGATGTTCTGGGGCTGACAATCTGGGAAAACGTGGATGACGGCTTGTTGGCCAGCGAGACGGGACCGGCCACGACACTCGACGAAGTTCAGGTCGACAGCGAAGGCTTCATCTTTGTTCCCTACGCCGGTCGTTTGCGGGCTGCCGGCAACACACCGGAAGAGTTGCGCACCCTGATCACCAGCAAACTGCAGGACCAGACCCCGGATCCGCAGGTCGAAGTTCGTCGTGCTGCCGGTGACGGCTCGACCGTGTCCCTGACCGGAACCATTGGTGCACCGGGGATCTACGCGATCCAGCGCCCGACCCGCTCATTATCCGGGATGCTGGCGCAGGCCGGAGGCGTCACCGTCTCGTCCGACATTGCGCTGGTCACGTTGATCCGTGGCGATCAGCGCGGGACCATCTGGTACGATGATCTGTTCCGCAACCCCAAGCTGGACGTCGCCCTGCGCGGTGGCGACCGCATTCTGGTTGAAGAAGACAGCCGCTCCTATATCGCGCTGGGTGCAACCGGAGGGCAATCCCGCGTTGCATTTGACAGTCAGGACCTGTCCGCGCTGGAAGCCCTGGCGCAGGTTGGCGGTCTTCAGTCGCTGTCGTCGGACCCTACCGGCATCTTCGTTCTTCGCAAAGAACGTCAGGATGTGGCGCGCAATGTGATGGGCCGGGCAGATCTGCAAGGGGATCAAAGGTTGATCTATCTGCTTAATCTGACGGCTCCGAACGGCCTGTTCATTGCGCGGGACTTCGTGATCCGCGACGATGACACGATTTACGTGACCGAAGCGCCCTATGCGCAATGGAGTAAGTCTATTTCGTTGATTGCGGGTGGCCTGACCCCGATCGCCAATGTCGCAACACTGACCGGCTACTGATGTATGTTGCCGCAAGAGGACACCGCAGCCGGGGCTGAACGCACCCGGCTGTTTGCCTACAACGGCGGGTTTCTCACATCACGGCGCATCTGGCGGATACTGTCTCTGGCCGGGTTTGATATTCGTCTGGGCCTGCCGAAGCCCGGTGATCTGGTTGGTGTCTGGGGCAACAGCCCAACCGCGCATCGCGGGCTGAAGATCGCGTCGAAGCACCAGACACCGGCATTGCGGGTCGAGGATGCCTTTCTTCGGTCCTTGCACCCGGGGCGCTCAGGCGAACCGCCGCTGGGTTTGCTGCTGGACCGTTCAGGTCTGCACTTCGACCCTGATCAACCGTCGGATCTGGAAACCCTGCTGGCCAGACATCCGCTGGACGACACGGCCCTGCTGGACCGTGCGCGCGGCGCGATGGCGCGAATGCAGGAACTGCACCTGAGCAAGTATTCAGCCTTTGATCCAGACGTCCAAGCCCCGGACCCCGGCTATGTTCTGGTTGTCGACCAGACCATGGGCGACGCCGCCGTAACTGCCAGCAAGGGGGACACGGCCCGCTTCCGCGAGATGCTGGTCATCGCGCAAGAGGAAAACCCGGGTGCCGAAATCCTGATAAAGACACATCCGGAAACGCAGTCAGGGCACCGGCCCGGCCACTTTACCGATCAGGACCTGTCTGGCAGGGTGCGGTTTTTCAATGATCCGGTCAGCCCCTGGACCCTGCTGGAAGGCGCGATTGGTGTCTACACACTGTCTTCACAACTGGGGTTCGAAGCCATTCTCGCCGGCCACAAGCCCCGGGTGTTCGGGCAGCCCTTCTACGCCGGATGGGGGCTCACTCAGGATGAAACACCTCTTGCAAGACGCCAGAGAAACCTGACCCGCGCGCAATTGTTCGCCGCTGCGATGCTGCTTTATCCAACATGGTACGATCCGTACCGCGACCAGTTGTGCGAGCTTGAGACCCTGTTAAACACGCTCGAGGCACAGTCACGCGCCTGGCGGCAGGATCATGGCGGCTGGACCGCATCGGGCATGCGACTGTGGAAACGACCGCACCTGCAGCGGATGTTCGGCCGACAGCGCAAAATTCGTTTCACTGCCGATCCTCCTGGCGCTTCGCAACGGCCTCATATGGTGTGGGCCAATCAGGCGCGGGATCTGGACGGCGTTACCAGGGTTGAAGACGGGTTTTTACGATCACGGGGGCTGGGCGCCAATCTTGTGCCTCCGCTGTCGCTGGTGACGGACGATCTGGGAATTTACTATGACCCGACGCGCCCCAGCCAACTGGAAAACCTGATCACGGCCCGGGAAAACCTGCGACCCGATCAGGCGCTCCGGGCCGAGCGGCTGGTTACCCAAATCATCTCGAACAGTCTGAGCAAATACAATACCGGCACCCACCCGCCCGAATTGCCGGTCGGGCACCGCATCCTGATCCCGGGTCAGGTCAAGGACGACGCCTCCATCCTGCTGGGCTGTGGAACCGTGCGCTCGAATTTGGACCTGCTAAGGGCTGCGCGTGAAGCAAACCCGGACGCGATCCTGATCTACAAACCTCATCCAGATGTCGAGGCGGGTCTTCGGGAAGGCGCAATCGAAGCCGAAGGTCTGGCAGATATCATTGTTCCGCACACAAACCCGGGCATTCTGTTGCCACAGGTACATGAGGTCTGGACCATGACGTCACTCATGGGGTTCGAGGCCCTTTTGCGTGGTGTCCCGGTGACAACGCTTGGCGCGCCATTCTATGCTGGATGGGGTTTGACGCAGGATCTGGGTACAGTTCCCGCCCGGCGAGGCGCGCGACCCAGCCTGTCGGGTCTGGTTCATGCCGTCCTTATCGACTACCCCCGCTATCTGGATCCGAAAACAGGCCTGCCCTGCCCGGTTGAGGTCGTACTGCAACGACTGGCCGAGGGGTATGATGCTCCACACGGGCCTTTGAATCGTCTGCTGTCAAAGCTTCAGGGTGCATTCGCAACCCATGCTCACCTGTGGCGCGGGCGCTAGCGCAAGGCCCGCGACCAGCGATGCAAAATATCACCGCTAACAGCGCGTGTTTCGATCAGGTCGAACCGGGGCGCTTCGTTCAGTTTATCAAGACCCAACGCCCCAATCGCAGACAGGCCTTCCGCACCGATGGTCAGCCCGGCACTGAACCCGACCAGTTCATCGACCAGATCCGCCGCCAGTAACGATGCGGCCAGAGCGGAACCGCCTTCGCAAAAGATACGTGTCAGGCCGGCATGTCCAAGCTGCTGCAACAGGTCCGCCGGATCAATGTGGTGTTCCTGCAATGCACACGGGATCAGGCGCGCACCCATGCCCTGCCAGGCATTGGCACGATCCGGATCCGGATGCGGGCCGTGACATATCCAGACAGGAACGTCAGAGGCTGTGCGCGCAAGCTGCCCCATCAGCGGCAGGTCCAGATGGCGCGATACAACGACCCGAACCGGCTGTGACGCAATGCCCAGATCACGCACTGTCAGGGATGGGTCATCCGCACGCGCGGTGCCCGCGCCGATCAGTACCGCGTCGTGATGCGCCCGCATGGCGTGGACCAGACGCCGCGCTTCGGGTCCAGTAATCCACTGGCTATGACCGCTGGACGTTGCAATCCGCCCGTCAAAACTGCTGGCCAGTTTCAAAGTTACAAATGGGCGGCCCTGTTCGGTCTTCAGAAAAAAACCCGCATGGGCCTTGGCCGCATGTTCATCCAGCACGCCGGTTGTCACTTTGATACCGGCCTCACGCAGCATGGCCAGGCCCTGCCCGGCCACACGCGGGTCGCTGTCTTCGATGGCTGAAACGACCCGCCCCACGCCGGCGTCAATCAGGGCCTGCGCGCAAGGAGGCGTTTTGCCATGATGGGCACAAGGTTCTAGCGAAACATAGGCGGTTGCGCCATGCGCGGCATCTCCGGCCTGTTTCAGAGCTTCGGTCTCGGCATGAGGGCGCCCGCCCGGCTGCGTCCACCCGCGACCGACGATCCGGCCATCACGCACGATGACACACCCTACGGAAGGGTTGGGCCAACACGTGCCTTGCCCGCGCTGACCCAAGGATAAAGCCAGCGCCATATATCGCTTATCTGTTTCGCTCACTCGTCCGTCGAAGGCTGCGGCGGGCGCAGTTCGTGGACAAACTCCTCGAAATCATCGGCCGCCTGGAAATTCTTGTAAACGCTCGCAAAGCGAACATACGCCACCGTATCAATCCGGGCCAGCGCTTCCATGACGATTTCACCGATTTTGTTGGACGGGATATCCGTGTCGCCCATGCTTTCCAGGCGCCGCACGATACCCGAGATCATCTGATCGATCCTGTCCGGATCGATGGGGCGTTTCTGCATCGAGATCCGGATCGAACGCTCCAGTTTATCCCGGTCAAAATCCTCGCGCTTGCCGTTGGTCTTGATCACCACAAGATCGCGCAACTGCACCCGTTCATAGGTGGTAAAGCGTCCGCCACAGGCCGGACAGAACCGCCGCCTGCGGATCGCGACGTGATCCTCTGCCGGGCGTGAATCCTTGACCTGAGTATCGATATTTCCGCAAAACGGGCAGCGCATCCGCCGTCTCCTCGTCCCTTGTTCCGCCTCTTTTTGTAAGCGCTGCGGCTTACTTATCCACAACTATAGGGCAGCCGCTAGGATTTGGGTAGTCGGAATTTTTCACCGCAATATAAAGGGGTCATGCAAAATGTGCAGCGACTCGACGTACATGCGGTGCGGTGCGGTGTTCGAACAGATAGATCCCCTGCCACGTCCCAAGCACAGGCCGCCCCGCCGCAACAGGTATGGAAAGTGAAACTGGCATAAGGGCCGCTTTGATATGTGCCGGCATATCGTCAGGGCCTTCGTAAGTGTGCCTCAAATACGCCATCGAAGGATGATCTGACGGAGGCACGAGCCGTTCAAAGAACGCATGCAGATCACTCTGAACCTCGGGATCCGCGTTTTCCTGAATAAGCAGAGAGCAGGATGTATGCCTGACGAACAGCGTAAGCAAACCGTCGCCTGCAACCGAACTCATCCATCGACAAACGTCGCCTGTAAATTCATAGAGACCGGCGCCGCGTGTTGAGATGGTGAATTCGATCTGCAAAGCTCTGCTTACCATTACCTAGTTTATGAACTGCCGGCGGTTACACCGTCCATTTGCGCCCTGTACCGACATGCTTTCACCAACCTGAAAGCCAAGCGACACACTGCTTTGCTGAGGTGCGTTTTTCGGTGGTGTCAGGGAAAACTGAACAGCCGTTCGGCGACCTGTCGCCTCGCTTGGGCCATAACCCCGGACAACATACACCCGTTGCTGCCAACCGGCGCCAAGCGTCCGGCGCGCGAAATCGGCCGCGGCGCACCAATAACCGTCTACATCCTGGCGTGCTCTTGGGATCACCTCAAAAACCGAATTGTTGACGGCAACCGTCTGAAACCCGTTGGGCGCGGCCCCGGCTGTCATCGGAGCGGAGATCGCCACAGTGGCAAGAACCATTGAAGTCATGACCCGTTTCATCATTTTCGACCTTTCCTGTTTCTGACTGCCGCATAGACTAGTATGCCAGAATCGGCGGAACAGTGGTCCTCACGATCTATTCAGACGCTCAGCCAAAATCTGTGAACCGGTGCCCCCGGACCTGCCCAAGCATATTCCGGCCAAGCCAGAAAACTCAATAAAAAGAAAACGATCTTGTGGGAGCAGCGTGTCGGGGAACCCTTTGAACCGGGGTGGTAGTCCGGCTCTCTGGGCTCTGGCCTCTTCCCCAAAAGGCGCGGACCCGACAGCAATATGTACATAAGAATTGTCAAAACTCGGTCATGTGCACACCAGTCAAATCCTTGTGTGAATTTGCCAATCGCACCGAAAGCCGCCCCTCAGCACTCGGCTTCCGCCACAAAAGTTGGTGCGCGCCGGATCTTTGGTATTAAGATCAGCTTCAGATTTGAGAATGGATTACGCCGAGCCATGGAAGTTGATATTTACCGCATTCAGCGATTGGCAAAGACGCTGGACGAAGAAACTGGACAAACTGCGCTCACGGATCACGTCCTGCGGCAAAGCGGACTCAGTCGGGCTGGAATTGCCCCGCCGGCAACCACTTACCATGCCAAAAAAGAAGCCCAGTTTGTCCGGTATGCCTGCGATGCGGTCAATGACATCACTTTCGCCGCCCGGGCAGGCATCCGATTTGATGAGTCATCTACTCTTACGGCCTATATCAGTAAATACTCCAGGAACTTGCGCCAAGCCATTGAGAACACGTGTTACTTTCACTGGATGATTGATCCTGCGCTGATTTTCAATCTGCGCCTTTCAGACGACTCGGCAGTGTTTGAAATCGACTGGAAGGACGCCAGTTATTCCCGCTACCACAGACGCACCGAGTTCCTGCTATTTGCGGCCATAGCCCGACTGCGCTCCCTGACCCAGTCAGATTTTCACCCCGTCGAGATGCGCTTTCAGCACGAAATCGGTCAACGCGCGCCGGAATATGAGAAAATAGGAGGGTTTCCAGTAGTTTTCGGCGCCGAACGGATGTGCATCGTCCTGTCTCTGTCCTCGCTTGATCTTCCAATTCCAACTTACGACCCTACACTGCGCGCCCATCTGCTTGATTATGCCGAGCGTCTGCTGGCCGACCGGCAATCACCAAGGCAAAAAACACGCGCAAGGGTCGAAGGGCTGATCACCCGGTCCCTGCCCGGAAACATTATCCAGGCAGATCAGGCAGCTGCCGATTTGGGTCTTAGCCCTCGCACACTGGCCCGCAGGCTGGCCGATGAAGGGACCAGCTATCGCAACATCGTTGAAGACCTGCGATGTGATCTTGCGCAGACCTTTCTGCGAAACGGGATGAACCTGTCCGAGATTTCTTATTCTCTGGGGTATGCCGATCAGGCCGCGTTTTCGACGGCGTTCAAACGTTGGACCGGCCAGCCTCCGACCACATTTCGCGGCCGCGTCGATCGCCCGCTGAACCGCGTTTGAGCGTAGCCGGGGGTCATCGATGAGACCATCTCGCCCCGGCCCGTCCCATGAGTGGACCAGACGGATATAGAAATCCCGCAGTCCCTCTTCTTGTGAGTTCTCGCCAATTTGACTTTCAGACAGGACAACAAGATGTGAACGCCCCGGGAAAAGAAAAAGGCGCCTCGATCGGGGCGCCTTTGTATTTACTGATCTAGGAAGGACCGCAGTTTTCTTGACCGGCTGGGATGCTTCAGTTTGCGCAGCGCTTTCGCCTCGATCTGTCGGATCCGTTCGCGCGTCACGCTGAACTGCTGGCCAACCTCCTCCAGCGTGTGGTCTGTGTTCATACCGATGCCAAAGCGCATCCGCAGAACGCGTTCCTCACGCGGGGTAAGCGAAGCCAGAACCCGGGTAGTTGTTTCCTTGAGGTTTTCCTGAATGGCGCTGTCCAGCGGCAACACGGCATTCTTGTCCTCGATGAAATCGCCCAACTGGCTGTCTTCCTCGTCGCCGATCGGCGTCTCGAGGCTGATCGGTTCCTTGGCGATCTTCATCACCTTGCGAACCTTTTCCAGCGGCATCTGCAGCTTTTCGGCCAATTCTTCCGGCGTCGGCTCGCGTCCGATTTCGTGCAGCATCTGACGACCGGTCCGAACCAGTTTGTTGATCGTTTCGATCATGTGGACCGGAATACGGATGGTGCGGGCCTGATCCGCGATCGAGCGCGTGATCGCCTGACGGATCCACCAGGTCGCATAGGTCGAGAACTTGTAGCCGCGACGGTATTCGAACTTGTCGACCGCCTTCATCAGGCCGATATTCCCTTCCTGAATAAGATCAAGGAATTGCAGGCCACGGTTCGTGTACTTCTTGGCAATCGAGATCACCAAGCGCAGGTTGGCCTCGACCATTTCTTTCTTGGCCTGACGTGCCTCTTTCTCGCCCTTTTGAACCTGCTGAACAATGCGGCGGAATTCGCTGATGTCCAGACCGACATATTGCCCGACCTGAGCCATATCGTTGCGCAGTTCCTCGACCTTGTCGGTCGAGCGTTCGATGAACATCTGCCAGCCGCGGCCCGGTTTTTCGGCCATCTCGGCCAGCCAGTTCGGATCCAGTTCGCGACCACGATACTCATCAATAAACTCACGGCGGTTGATACGCGCCTGATCCGCCAGCTTCACCATCGAACTGTCCAGCGACATGACGCGGCGGTTGATGCCGTAAAGCTGGTCGATCAGCGCATCGATCCGGTTATTGTGCAGGTGCAGGCCATTCACAAGCTCTACGATCTCGGCCCGCAGTTTCTGATAGGTCTCCTCATCCTTGGCGGTGAAAGATCCATCTTCATTCAACGTTGCCGAAATACGGCTGTCCTGCATTTCGGATAGCATCGCGAAATCAGACGAAATCCGCTCGAGCGTGGTCAGAACCTGCTCTTTAAGCGCTGTCTCCATCGCGGCCAGCGACATGTTGGCCTGTTCGTCTTCATCGTCGTCGTCGTCGGTGGCGATTGGGTTGCCATCCGCGTCCAGCTCGGGCCCGGTGTCTTTGGCGGGTTTGGCAGCCTGAACCGCTGAAGTGTCCACCACCGGCTCCTCGACATCGCCGTCCTCGTCCATCTGGTTGCCGAACGTGGTTTCCAGATCGATAACGTCGCGCAGCAGAATGTCTTCGGACAAAAGTTCGTCATGCCAGATCGTGATGGCCTGGAAGGTCAACGGGCTTTCACACAGACCGGCGATCATCGTGTTGCGGCCGGCTTCGATCCGCTTGGCGATTGCAATCTCACCTTCCCGGCTTAGCAGCTCGACGCTGCCCATCTCGCGCAGATACATGCGCACGGGGTCGTCGGTGCGATCCAGTTTCTCGGTGGCGGCACCCGACAACGCAACCTCACGGTTGCTTTCCGTTGTGGTCAGTTCGGTCGAGCCTTTGTTCTCTTCTTCTTCGGCCTCTTCATCTTCGATGATGTTGATGCCCATCTCGGACAGCATCGACATAACGTCTTCGATCTGTTCCGAACTGACCTGATCAGGCGGCAGAACCTGATTGAGCTGGTCGTAGGTGATGTAGCCCTTCTCGCGGGCCTCGGCGATCATCTTCTTGACCTGGGCCTGGCTCATGTCCAGCGAGATTTCCTGTTCCTGCTCGTCTGATTTGCGATCTTCGGACGTGTCTTTGGCGGCCATTCAATGCTCCTGCAGGGATGGGTGATTCGTTTGAACCGAATCATTAGCGCGTAGAAGTGATTCGGCCACCCGTTTACCCGTTTTTCTTTTCCAGTGCCTTACGAAAACATCACTTTAGCGGCGTTTCCGTTCGAATTTGATGCCGGACATGATGGCCTCGAACGCGTCTTTCTCGTCGCGGTTGATCCGCGCGCCGTTGTCGGCGATGTCAAAAACGGCCCTGTCCTCATTCTGGCTGCGGCTTGTACGGTTGCGCTCTTCGGCGGCTTGCGCCAGCCGATAGGTCAGCGCCTCATCTGCCAGTTCGGACAGTTCCTCCGCAGCTTCGGCAATCTCAGCATCCAACCCCCGGAGCGCTTTGATTTTTGCGAGTTCCTCGGCCAGCGTCATTTCGGCCTTTTCAACGTCGCCCGGTTTGTGCACGCAGGGAATGACTGCGACATGGCGAAGGGCCAGAAGGTTTTCAAGGGGTTCGGCCCCCAAAGTTCCCACTATGAGATCTTTCAGATTGTCCGGGTCATCAATTGCGTGGCGCAGGATGACCTCGCGCAGCGCCGAGTGGTCTGGATCGTGGCAGTCCATCTCCTCCAACTGGTGTTCGAACTGCACGACAACCTTGGGGTTCAGAATGGCGATGGCCAGAATGACCGCTTCGCGCATCTGGATATCTGCATTCTCGGACGAGGCCAGAAACGAGGCGCGCGCGCCCGGCGAAGCAGGCTGTTTTTGTGGCTTCCATTTGCCGCCCGACTGCCATTGGCGGTTTTGCGGTTGGCGTTGCGGACGGAAAAGCTGCCAACACAGGTCTTTGACTTCCCGTTCATAATGAGAGCGTATTGATGCATCTCGGATCAACGCCGTCTTGTCCTTCAGAGCACGCTCCAAAGCCGCTCTACGCTCCGGGCTGTCGAAAACTATTCCCTCGGTCTCACGCTGCCACAGCAGCTTGACCATGGGCATGGCACCTTCCAACACGGCCTGCACAGCCGCAGGCCCTTCGGCGCGCAAAAGATCGTCGGGGTCTTTGCCTTGGGGCATCAGTGCAAAGCGCAGGGATTTTCCGGCTTCCAGAAGCGGCAAAGCCAGATCGACGGCCCGCATCGCCGCCCGCAGGCCTGCCGTGTCGCCATCCAATGCAATAATCGGTTCATCCGAAATACGCCACAGCAGTTGCAGCTGGTGTTCGGTAATCGCGGTTCCCAGCGGCGCAACTGCCGCCTCAAAACCAGCCTCGGCCAGCGCGATCACATCCATGTAGCCTTCGGCCACGATCAGCGGCTGCCCCTTCCCGGCCGCCTGCCGCGCGGGGCCTTGATTGTAAAGGCTACGCCCTTTGTCGAACAACTCCGTCTCGGGCGAGTTCAGGTACTTGGCGTTGTCATTGGGGTCCATCGCGCGGCCACCAAACGCAATGCAGCGCCCGCGCGGATCACGGATCGGGTACATGATCCGGTTGCGGAATGTGTCATAGGGCTTCTTGCCCTTGTTCGAGGGTTTGGCCAGCCCGGCCCCGAGGATCAGATCCTCGGCCACGTTCTTGCCCCGCAGATGATCCGACAGCGCTTGCCAGCCATCCGGGGCAAAGCCGATTTCCCACCGGTCCAAAGCCTGTTCGTCAAGCCCGCGACGCGTCAGATAATCCCGCGCGGCCCCACCTGCCCCGGTCTTGAGTTGCAGGCGAAAGAACTGGGCGGCCTTCTCCATCACATCAGCAAGTTGCGCCCGGCGGTCCTGTTTTTCCTGTGCTTTCGGGTCGCGTTGCGGCATGGGCATACCCGCCTCGCGCGCCAGAATCTCGACTGCTTCGATGAACGAGACATTCTCGGTCTCTTTCACAAAGCTGATCGCGTCGCCTTTGGCATGGCATCCGAAGCAGTAATAGAACCCCTTCTGGTCATCGACATGGAACGACGCCGTCTTTTCATGATGGAACGGGCACGGCGCCCACATGTCCCCCTTGCCCTGATTGGACTTGCGCTGATCCCACATGACCTTGCGGCCGACGACCTGAGACAGGCTTAGCCGGGTGCGCAAATCATCCAGGAAACCGGGGGGCAATGACATGTGTCGAACCTGCCAGAAATGAAAACGCGCGCCAAGAGGATGGCGCGCTTATCCACAAGGAAAATAGCCAGCTGTGGATTATTGCTGAAGACATAGCTCCAGCCAGGCCGCGCCCAGATCCTTTTTGCGAACGTCGCGCATCTTTTGCTCATACACCCAAGGGGTGATCAACGGAATCGCGGCATTGTAGTTTTCTGGCCAGGCCGGGCCGCTGTCAGCGACCGCCTTCGCAACATCGCGTTCCTTGACGCGGTCCAGGCGGGCGTTCTGAATAGCGGCCACCACGTCGGCCTGATACTTGCAGCTTTGTTCTTTGGTCTCAGCCGCGGCCAGAGGCGTTGCCAAAAGAATGGCGGCGATGGCGATGCGCAACATTGATAGTCCCCCGGGATTCGTTTCACTCGCGACAACTTACCTGTGCGCCAAAGCGCCTGCCACAACCGATTTCCCGAATTCGTTGAATTGATCGGAGGCGACCCGGGATACATTGCACCCGGATCGCCCCAATGCATCAAAGGCCCTTGGCCCGATAGCTTTTGGCGACTCTGTCGATGGCAACGATATACGCCGCAGTCCGCAGGTCTTCGACATCATCGCGGCTGTGCCAGACCTCGCGCATCGACTGATAGGCGATACGCATCGTGTCATCCAACCCCGAGCGCACCAGTTCCAGTTCGTCCGCGCCTCTGAGGTACTTGGACTTGAAGTTCGGGGACATTGACCAAGCGTCGCCCAGATATCTGTCCAGCCGCTCAAGTTCGCTGACAATCAGTTCGTGGCGGGCTTCCTCCTGACGGCGCTGCATCCGTCCAAACCGGATATGGCTCAGGTTCTTGACCCATTCGAAATACGAAACGGTCACACCGCCCGCGTTGGCGTACATGTCCGGAATGATAACGACGCCCTTTTTCCGAAGGATATCGTCCGCACCGGCCGTCACCGGACCATTCGCGGCCTCGATAATCAACGGCGCCTTGATCCTTTCTGCGTTGGAAAGGTTGATGACACCTTCCAGTGCCGCCGGGATCAGAATGTCACATTCGGCCTCAAGGACGGCAGCGCCCTCTGCGGTATGCGCCGCATCCGGATAGCCGCTGACGCCGCCATGCTTCACAATCCAGTTCCGCACCGATTCAACGTCGATGCCATCCGGATTGTGCAGGGCACCGTCCCGCTCAATGATCCCGATAACGCGCGCGCCATCTTCCTCGCTCAGGAACTTTGCGGCGTGATAGCCCACGTTTCCAAGCCCCTGAACAATCACGCGCTTGCCATCCAGACTTCCGGACAAGCCGGCCTTCTCAATGTCGTCCGGGTGCCGGAAGAATTCACGCAGCGCATACTGAATTCCGCGACCGGTTGCCTCGACGCGCCCCGCGATACCACCCGCGTTGAGAGGCTTGCCCGTCACACAAGCACGCGCATTGATATCCGTCGTATTCATGCGCGCGTATTGGTCGGCCATCCAGGCCATCTCACGCTCGCCAGTTCCCATGTCCGGGGCGGGCACGTTCTGCGATGGGTTGATCAGGTCGCGTTTTGCCAGTTCATAGGCAAACCGTCGGGTGATCTGTTCCAGTTCGTGTTCCTCATACTGACGCGGGTCAATACACAAGCCGCCTTTGGAGCCCCCGAACGGCGTCTCTACCAGCGCGCACTTGTACGTCATCAAGGCAGCCAGCGCCTCGACCTCGTCCTGATTGACTTCCATGGCATAGCGAATACCGCCTTTGACCGGCTCCATGTGTTCGGAATGGACCGACCTGTATCCGGTAAATGTATGGATATCACCGCGCAGGCGCACACCGAAACGGACGGTATATGTGGCGTTGCACACCCGGATCTTCTCTTCAAGTCCCGGCGGCAGATCCATCAGGGACGCGGCCCTGTTGAACATCAGGTCAACACTTTTACGAAAGCTGGGTTCAATAATGCCGGTCATAAATTCCTCCGTACCGGAAACTGACATATGTCACGACTTTTTGTCGCACCCTTCATGGAAAGCCGCAACGCCCAACTGCACTTTTTTAATAAGAATGCCCTCAAGGCGTATGCGCAACTGTTACTGAGTCGTTTGGTTTGGCCGAGTTGCAGGAGATTGTCGCCAAAACACAAACAGACCCTTTAGCATACCTATATTATCCTCACTTGAGTGGCGAAAAGGTCAAAACCAGGCCTTTTTTGCCCAATTGACGCCATGTTTCAAAGCTAGCTTTAACCCAATTTTATTTTCCTATGTCGCACACGTTATGTGCGAAGCGGAGGCATCAAAATGAAAAAGTTCTCGCCTATTGCCGGTAGCATTTTGCAGAAACGCAAATCTTCCACGTTGCGGCAGTTCGTCGAAAATGAAGACGGCACATTTTCATATTTTGTGCTGTTTGTTTTTTTGGGAATGTTGGCCGCAGCGGGTGTCGGCGTCGATTTAATGAACCATGAACGCGACAGAGCCAAACTACAGGCCACTCTGGACCGCGCCGTTCTCGCCGCAGCCGATTTGGATCAGAAAGAAAGCCCGAAGACCGTTGTTGAGTCCTATCTCGACAAGGCAGGGCTTTTGGAAAATCTCAAGACCGTCGACGTACAAGACAGTTTTGGTACGCGAAGAGTTTATGCGACGGCCGAAGCAGTGATACCGACAAATTTCATGGCCCTGTCAGGTATCAAAACTTTGACCGCGACCGCAGCCAGCGCCGCTGAAGAATCAATCGGAGCCGTTGAAATTTCGCTGGTTCTCGATATTTCGGGTTCAATGTCCGAAAATTCGGCCACCCCGGGGATCAGCAAAATCGATGTTCTGAAAGAAGCAGCATCTGATTTCGTTAAACTGATGCTCGACAAACCAGGTGAAAGCCAGATATCGATCTCGCTTATACCCTATGCGACGCAGGTTAATGCGGGCGCTCCCCTGCTGGACCAATTCACGAATGTCACGCAGGAGCATAGCTATTCGCACTGCGTGAATTTTATCCCTGAGCAATACAGTGATTCCGATCTCCTGCGGGGTGACAGGCTGGAACGGACAGCGCATTTTGACCCGTTCACTTATTCTGAGGGTTCGATCACTCTGCCTGTTTGCCCTGTCCGCGCCGGCAGCGCGATCACACCTGTCACGGATGACCTGGGCAAATTGCTTGACCAGATCGCACTTCTTTCACCCGGCGGAAACACGTCGATTGATGTTGGAATGAAATGGGGCGTTGCGCTTCTTGATCCCGGCATGAGCGGTATTGTCTCCGATCTGTCCCTTGAAACGGATGCGGCATATGCGCCGAAGACAATAGTCCCTTCCAAGTTTGCGAATCGTCCGACAAACTATGACTCGGACGTTCTGAAAATTGTGATCGTTATGACCGATGGAAAGAACACCGATCAGTACATGCTGAATCCGTCACTGAGGGAAGGTATGTCGGACGTATGGTACAACCCCGAAGCAGAAGAATACACCGTTTATCACTCGCAGGGACAGCCGAACTTTTTCTGGCCTCAGCAAGACCAGTGGGCAGACCATCCGTTCGGCAACCCTGAGCCCGAAACTGCCGACAACGAAGAGGTGGGTACGGCTTTCCGCCTGACATACCCGCAACTGTTCAACCGTGTGTCTTTGGCTTGGAACGCCAATTACAACTACTACTGGCAGTCCAGTGCCTGGGCTGAGTGGTACTCTGCAGCGTTCTCCAAAGTAGAAACCGCTGCCAAGAACCAGCACACCAAACACATCTGTGACGCAGCAAAAGACGAGGGCATTATCGTATATGGTATCGCCTTCGAAGCACCAAGAAGTGGCTATGGGGTTCTTCGGGACTGCGCTAGCTCGCACAGCCATGTCTACGACGTGAGCGGACTGTCGCTTGAAGACGCCTTTTCTTCGATCGCATCATCGATCCGCAAACTGAGGTTGACACAATGACTCAGAGTATTTTGCCGCTGATGCACCGGTTATTTGGGTCTGAAGATGGAAACGCCACGATTGAATTCGCTATTATCTTTCCGGCGTTCATGTTTTTCATCCTAGCAGGCGCAGAACTGACATTATTGACGACACAGCAGGGTATGTTGGAACGTGCTGTTGACCAGACCGTTCGCGACATTCGACTTGGAACAGGGAATAATCCGCAGCACGACGAACTAAAAGACACCATTTGTTCACGGGCTCAGTTCATCAAAAACTGCTCCTCCAACCTTCGGCTAGAGATGATCCGTCAGAGTGCCTTCACCGGGGTCGTGCTGTCCGATACACCTGACTGCACGGACAACTCCGAACAGGTAGATCCTGTTCTGAACTTCACCAATGGTCAATCCAATGAATTGATGATCCTGCGGGCATGCGCGCGGATTGATCCGGTGTTTCCGACCTCGACAATCGGCAAAACCCTCGTGGATGAAACCGGTCAATATGCGCTAACGGCTACGACAGCCTTCGTACAGGAACCTTTGTAAGATGACGTCGATCATGACAAAAATGGCAAAGTGTCTGAAATCGTTTCGGCGGGATGAACGTGGTATTATTACCGTAGAGGCCATCATGGTCTTTCCACTACTGTTCTGGACGGTATCGATGACCTTCGTCGCGTTCGAAGGCTTCCGTCAAAGCGCGTCAAATCTGAAGGCCGCATTTACCGTAAGCGATCTTATCTCTCGTGAAACTCAAACTATTACAGATGTTTACATAGATTCTCTGCACGAATTGATGGAGAAGATGGTCAACAATAATTCGCAAATGAATTTGCGTGTTTCGCTGATTGTTTTCGATGAAGAAGATGATCGCCACTATGTGCGGTGGTCGTCGACTCGCGGCTATGACGTCAAGTGGACAGATGACAGCATTCACGAAATTCGGTCCCAGCTTCCGCCGATGCCCAACCAAGACACTTTGATTCTGGTTGAAACGTCAAATGAATACGTTCCGATTTTTTACACGGGATTTAAATTCGCAACCGGAGTTACTTTCGAAAACTTTGTCTTTACTCGCCCGCGTTTTACCAACGAAATTGCGGCCTCGGTCTAGGTCAATCCATTTCAGCCAGAAGTGCGGACAACATTTCGGACATGAACTTGGTCTCGGCGGCGGCAGTCATGCCGCCGACCCCCACACGATGACCCAATCGCCACCAAAGGCCTGGCGCCCAGGTGTTTTTTCCCTTGCCGGTCGTGCGAACAAGAAACCCGTTTGATGGTTTGAAGGCAAACACGCCGCGATCAACAGTTTCAATATCTTCGACATTGGCAATGACCTGCCCCGCTCCGGTGCGCAACTCAGCTCGAGTCAGTTCGATACGGTCTGTTGTGGCGTGCCACATGCGATGTGCCAGCCAGAACGCCCCGCCCGCGATCACGAAAAGGAAAACCTGCCATCCCAAGGCAGGTGGTGCCGCCAAGGCGACGTAAAGTACCAACGCTCCAACTGTGCCCAGCATTCCTACACCTGCCCATCGTCTGGGTGATGATGCCTGAACTGTTGCCAGCACTTCGTCCTGCATGGGGCCCTCTTTCTTTGCCTCGACTTCCCTTACCTGCTTTGCGAAATAATGGACAGGGGGTCCCGACCTGCGCGGCGTCGCACATTGCGCGCGCGTTTTTGTCAATTGACCGCGCAGGCGCACAAATTACATGGTTGTCATGTAAATCAGGAGGCAAAAATGTCCCTCAGGCCTACTTTGGAAACCAGACAATCCGTTCCAACACGGGAAGGCGCCGGTGTGCATTTGCATCGTGCCTTCGGGTTTCAGGACCCGTCCGAACTCGACCCATTTCTTCTTTTCGACGATTTCAGGAATGAGAACCCGCAGGACTACCAAGCAGGATTTCCGTGGCATCCGCATCGCGGAATTGAGACCATTACTTATGTTCTGTCCGGGACCGTCGAACACTCGGATTCACTGGGCAACACCGGAACGCTTGGCGCCGGTGACGTGCAGTGGATGACGGCAGGTTCGGGGATATTGCATCAGGAAATGCCACATGGAAACGCCAGTGGTCAGATGCATGGGTTCCAGTTGTGGGGAAACCTGCCCTCTGACCAGAAGATGACTGCACCCCGGTATCAGGACGTTCAAAGCCGGGAAATCCCCGAGATCACGGATGATGACGGCACCACGGTTCGTGTGATCGTGGGTACGTTCTGGGGGAAAACCGGCCCTGTCGACGGCATTGCGGCTGATCCGCAATACCTGGATATCCGCATCCCGGCAGGCGTCAAAAAAACTTTTCCCATAGACACTTATCGCCGGGCCTTCGCTTATGTTTTCGATGGTCAGGCCGCGTTTGCCGACGCGTCACAACCCACCGGCGTTCTGCTGGAAAAAGAGGTGGCGGGGCAAGAGGTCAACATTCGCGACATGTCAGGCAACCGGACGCTGGTCCGCTTTGGGTCTGGCGACGAAATTACGGTTCAGGCGGGGCCGCAAGGAGTTCGGTTCCTGCTGATCTCCGGTGCGCCGATCAACGAACCGGTCGCCTGGCACGGGCCAATCGTCATGAACACCCGGGCCGAGCTGAAACAAGCCTTTGAAGAGCTTCGAAACGGAACCTTCATCCGGCCAGCACACTAAGGACGGGCGGGCAGATCACGTCGCAACGGCGCGACAGACCATGTCCCAGTAGATCTGCTCGACCTGATCCAGTGACAACCTCCCGCCTGCCCGATACCAGGTCATCACACCATTCAGCATTGCGATCACAGCAAAGCTTGCGATCCTGGTGTCGGGTACTTTGAACAGGCCGGCGACATGACCGTCACGCAGAATACCTTCCAGTGAATCCTCGTACCTGCGGCGCAGATCTTCGATTTCCGTGAAATTCTCGGGCGTCAGGTTTCGCAACTCCATATACGCTATGAACACCTCGTCCGGGCGTTCCAGGTGAAAGCGAATGTGAAATCCGACAAAGCGGCGCAAGGCATCGCGTGGATCTTCGGATTTGTCCTGTGCCTCATACGCCGACAGAAGCTCCTGCATATGGTCGCGCATCAGACGGAAAAGCAGACTTTGCTTATCTGGGGTGTAGTTATACAAAGCACCGGCCTGCACACCGACCTCGGACGCGATCTGGCGCATTGAAACCGCCGCATACCCATGTCGGGCGAACAAAGCCAACGCTGCCTTGCGGATCCGCGGGCCGGTTATGTCAGAGTGTGAACCTTGGGTACGAGCCATAGGCCGACAGTATCTGAACGTTTGTTCAAATAGAACCCCGCTTGAACCGAACGGGCAAAAGGTGCATCACAATGGCGACTGCAACAACAACCGGCTTGTCATGAAACCCCTGCCCCTGCTGTTTTTGATGCTTGTCTTCGCCGCCTGCGCGGACATTCCTGAGCTGGAAGGCAGCGAGTCGCCAACCGTGCGCAAGTCCACGTTTCCCCGCTTGATCCCACTGAGCGAAGCGTTGGGCCCACCGGTTGATCCCGTAAGCGAAGCGGCCGAGGTCGAAGAGGACCTGAATGCGCGTGCCGAAGCGCTGGCGAATAAAGCGCAGGCACTTCAGAACGCAGAAATCGACTGATTGCCGGATTTCATTGGCCGCGCTGTCCTCTGACGCATTGCACCGACCCCATGAACCCGCTAAGGCAGCGCCTGACGGATGAAAAATCCAGACTGGCGAATACGAGCGGAAAGGAATCCACCGAATGACACAGGCGCTGCGGCTGGGAATTGCTGGCTTGGGGACCGTCGGCGTGGGTGTGATCCGGATCGTCCGCAAACATGCGGATCTGTTGCAGGCCCGGACCGGCAGACCAATTGAAATCGTGGCCGTTTCCGCCCGGGACTCCGGCAAGGATCGCGGTGTCAACCTGTCCGACTACGCTTGGGAAAGTGATCCTGACGCGCTGGCCCGCCGAGACGACATTGACGTTTATGTCGAGCTTATGGGGGGCGAGAACGGCCCGGCTCTGGCCTCGGTCGAGGCGGCGCTGGAGACCGGTAAAGACGTGGTAACCGCCAACAAGGCGCTGCTGGCCGTCCATGGTCAGAAACTGGCGGAGCAGGCCGAAGCCGCAGGCCGTGTCATCCGGTTCGAGGCGGCCGTCGCGGGTGGCATTCCTGTGATCAAGTCCCTGACCGAAGGGCTTGCCGGGAACGACATCACCCGTGTCATGGGCGTGATGAACGGAACCTGCAATTACATTCTGACCCGGATGCAGTCCCAGGAACTTGGATACAACGCGCTGTTCGAAGAATGCGCCCAACTGGGGTATCTGGAAGCTGACCCTAATCTGGATGTGGGTGGCATTGACGCGGCCCATAAACTGGCGCTTCTGTCCTCGATTGCCTTTGGAACCAAGCCGAATTTCGACGGGATCGAAATCGAGGGTATTCAGCATATCAGCCTGGATGACATTCATCAGGCGGACGACATGGGATACCGGATCAAGCTGCTGGGCGTGGCACAGCGTACCCGGCGCGGACTGGAACAGCGCATGCAGCCCTGCCTGGTGCCAAGCGGCTCACCTCTGGGGCAACTGGAAGGCGGCACCAACATGGTGGTGATCGAGGGTGACTCGATCGAGCAAGTTGTTCTGCGCGGACCCGGTGCCGGTGAAGGCCCAACCGCCAGCGCTGTCATGGGTGACGTTTGTGATCTGGCACGCGGATTGCATATTCCGACATTCGGCCGACCGGCCTCGACGCTGCAAGAGGCTACGCCTGCGCGAACCGGATTGCCCGCGCCCTATTACCTTCGCCTTGCCCTGTTGGACAAACCCGGTGCGCTGGCGAAAGTTGCGGCCATTCTGGGTGATGCCGGAGTTTCCATCGACCGGATGCGCCAGTATGCCCATTCTGAAAACACGGCACCCGTCCTGATTGTAACTCACAAGACCACGCGCGCGACACTTGATGTGGCGCTGGAGGGGTTCAGGTCCACTGACGTGGTTTCGGGGGAACCTGTCGCGCTGCGCATCGAAGAGGTTTGACCCTTGCGGCCTGTGCCAGACGCAGGCTATGCCGGACAGAACGCCTTTATTGACCCAAGGATACCGACACATGAACGCTGCCAAGACCGATTTCAACGACCGAATGCTTTCTTTGGGCCTTGCCCGTGTGGCTGAACAGGCCGCGCTTGCATCCGCCTCGCTTGTCGGACGAGGCGATGAGAAGGCTGCCGATCAGGCCGCCGTCAACGCAATGCGTGAGCAGTTGAATCTGTTGGACATCGCAGGTGTCGTCGTGATCGGCGAAGGTGAGCGTGACGAAGCGCCGATGCTTTTTATCGGCGAAGAAGTCGGCACTGGAAACGGCCCCGGCGTCGACATTGCGCTGGACCCGCTTGAGGGCACGACCCTGACCGCCAAGGACATGCCGAACGCGCTGACCGTGATCGCAATGGGCCCGCGCGGGTCGATGCTGCATGCCCCGGACGTATACATGGATAAGCTGGCCATTGGCCCAGGGTTCCCGGAAGGCGTCGTCAATCTGGACATGAGCCCGCGGGAACGCGTCGAAGCGCTGGCAAAGGCCAAAGGCTGTGATCCGGCGGACATCACCGTCTGTATTCTGGAGCGCCCGCGTCATGAGGCCATGATTGCCGAAGTTCGTGACACCGGAGCCTCGATCCGGCTGATCACTGACGGTGATGTGGCCGGTGTCATGCACTGCGCAGAAAGCGAAGAAACCGGCATCGATATGTATATGGGCCAGGGCGGCGCACCCGAGGGCGTTCTGGCTGCAGCTGCGCTGAAATGCATGGGCGGGCAGATCTTTGGCCGCCTGCTGTTCCGCAACGATGACGAGCGTGGCCGCGCCGCCAAGGCAGGTATTACCGATTTGGATCGCGTCTATGCGCGAGACGAAATGGTGACAGCGGACGTGATTTTTGCTGCGACCGGCGTAACCGGCGGCTCACTGCTACCGCGTATCAAACGCGAGCCGGGCTGGGTTGAAACGACCACTTTGCTGATGCGGTCGAAAACCGGTTCGGTGCGGCGTATGTCCTATCGTACACCGATGTGGCCACATAGCGACGCATAGCGGCTTGCGCCGCTGCCTCCGGCGGGAGTATTTGTAAAAAGATGAAGAGGCCGGGTCCGCGAGGGTCCGGCCTTGGCGCATAAGGGGCATGGTATGAGCTTTCTTGGGGTCGAGCAGTCATTGACCGGACGCCGCTGGATCGGACCTACGCCGGACATCGAGCGGGCAACAGAAATGCTGGTGCAGCAGGCCGGGTTGCCCCGCGCTGTCTGTCAGGTGCTGGCACGGCGCGGCGTGCCAGCGATGGAAGCAGCAGGATTTCTTGAGCCCAAGCTGAAAGAACTGCTGCCGGACCCGCGTTCGATGCTGGATATGGAGAAGGCAGCAACGCGGTTCCTACAGGCCGTCAGGGCGCGGCAACGGATCGCCGTGTTCGCGGATTACGATGTGGACGGCGGAAGCTCGGCCGCATTGTTGCTGGTCTGGCTGCGACAGATGGGGATCAGCGCCACGCTTTATGTCCCGGACCGCATCGACGAAGGCTACGGGCCAAATGTTCCTGCCATGCAGACGCTGGCTGCTGAACACGACCTGATCATTTGTGTCGATTGCGGAACGCTGAGCCATGAGCCCATCGCGGCAGCCAACGGCGCGGATGTGATCGTTCTGGACCACCACCTTGGCGGAGAGACCCTGCCCGACTGCGCCGCGATCGTGAACCCGAACCGGCAGGATGAAAGTGGCGATCTGGGGTATCTTTGCGCGGCGGGTGTCGTTTTCCTGATGCTGGTCGAGGCCGGGCGGCAATTGCGCGACGCCGGTATCAAAGGTCCGGACCTGATGTCGATGCTGGATCTGGTCGCCCTGGCGACGGTTGCGGATGTAGCACCTTTGATCGGTGCCAACCGGGCCCTTGTTCGTCAGGGACTCAAGGTCATGGCCAGACGTCAACGCCCCGGGCTTGTTGCATTGTCGGATGTGTCCCGCATGGACGCGGCACCCAATTCCTATCATCTTGGTTTTCTGCTTGGGCCTCGGGTCAACGCCGGTGGTCGCATTGGTCAGGCCGATCTGGGTGCCCGCCTGCTGAGCACGGAATCGACAGCAGAGGCCGAGGCCTTGTCGCAGCGGTTGGATGAGTTGAACACCGAACGGCGTGATATTGAAAACGCGGTGCGTGCCGCTGCGCTTGATCAGGCGGAAGAACGCGGACTGGATGCGCCGCTGGTCTGGGCAGCGGGTGAAGGCTGGCACCCCGGCGTCGTAGGTATCGTCGCCTCTCGCCTTAAGGAAATGGCGAACCGCCCGGCCATTGTCATCGGCTTTGACGGGGATGAGGGCAAGGGTTCTGGTCGATCCATATCGGGCATCGATCTGGGTGCTTCGATCCAGAAGCTTGCCGCCGAGGGTCTGCTGGTCAAGGGCGGTGGCCACAAGATGGCGGCGGGTCTGACGGTCATGCGCGATAAACTGGACGCGGCGATGGAACGGTTGAGTGAATTGCTGGCCAAACAGGGGGCCGGTCAGGGCGGCCCGGCGGATCTGAAGCTGGACGGTGCGTTGATGCCCGGAGCGGCCTCGGTCGAACTGATCGAACAGATTGAAAAGGCCGGTCCGTTCGGCGCCAGCGCCCCTGCCCCGCGTTATGCCCTGCCTGAGCTTCAGGTGCGGTTTGCCAAACGCGTTGGAGAGACGCACCTCAAGCTTTCATTGTCCGATGGGCTGAACGGCGGTCTGGACGCCATTGCATTTGGTGCGTTCGACGGCCCCATGGGCGAGAAGCTGTTGAATCACGGAGGAGCCCGCTTTCATTTCGCGGGCCGACTTGAGGTCAACACATGGGGCGGACGTCAAAACGTTCAGCTTCGGCTTGAGGATGCTGCCGAGGTAAATTGAAGGCTGTTTCCTGACCCTTAAAGCACCGCCAAAAAAGTTTCACATCCCTGCGTTTTTCGGCTTGCGGGGGTGGGAGGTAAACCGTAAAAGGCCCTCCACAAGCCAGCGTGGCCCGTTCGTCTATCGGTTAGGACGCCAGGTTTTCAACCTGGAAAGAGGGGTTCGATTCCCCTACGGGCTGCCATTTGTGCTTGACTGGACCAAGTGGCCCGTTCGTCTATCGGTTAGGACGCCAGGTTTTCAACCTGGAAAGAGGGGTTCGATTCCCCTACGGGCTGCCA